>JBFLZA010000205.1:0-12846 GCA_040756535.1 Cyanobacteriota bacterium | reverse complement strand
GGTGGTGACGATTGGAGAGTTGTGGGTTTTTGGGAAATTGGAGCGCAGTACACAGACAATCGCAAGAGATATCGGTTCGTATACTTTACCCGATGATTTGGCAGAGTTGGTCAGGATTTTAGTTGGAATTCTGGAATAAGGGTGCTGGATTTTGAGAGGGAAGCAGCGATGATGAATTGGTTGAATGAGGAACAATAATTATGAAAAGCATCAAAACGCGATCGCTAGTAGGAAATGATGGCATTTTACATCTAGATATTCCTGTAGGAGTACAAGATAAAGAGTTTGAAGTGATGGTGATTTATCAGCCAATTGAATCATCAAGGCGTGTAAAAACACCAGAGGAGTTGGGCTGGCCTCCTGGTTTTTTTGAGCAGACGGCGGGTTGTTTGGCAGATGATCCGATTTTTATTGATGATGAGGGCGATTTTGAGGAACGGGAACGGCTAGAGTGATTTATTTATTAGATACGAATGCTTGCATTATCTATTTAAATCGCCCTATGTCGGGTGTGAGGCGACGGTTAGAATTACTATCACCTCAAGACATTGCTGTTTGTTCAGTTGTTAAGGCTGAATTATTTTATGGTGCAATGAGAAGCAATAATCCTGAACGCACTTTAGGGTTACAAGAAGTTTTTCTAAATAATTTTGTTTCTTTACCTTTTGATGATGTATCTGCCAGAGTTTACGGAAGCATTAGGGCTGAGTTAGCCGCACGGGGTACGCCGATTGGTCCTCATGATTTACAAATTGCAGCTATTGCACTGGCGAATGATTTAATATTGGTCACGCACAATACGGGTGAATTTAGTCGGGTGAATGGACTACGGATTGAGGATTGGGAAGAGGTGGGGTGATCCATAGGAATTGTTAACATTATGCGATCGCTTTCTGAAATTGCGGCTGAGATTATGGTGAGGTTGCAGACGGCGGTGGAGGAGATGGAGGCGCTGACGGCACTGCTAGATGATGAGGAAGAGACTGAAACCGCGCTTCTAGAATAGGAAGACAATTAACAAGACTAACGAGTAAGCATCAATGAACATCTCATTAACTCCAGAAATTGAACAATTTATTCAAAGTCAAGTAGAGACTGGGAAGTATGCCTCGGCTGACGAAGTTATCCTAGCGGCACTTAGGGCGTTTGAGGAGCGGGAACGCATCTACAAGGGGCGCTTTGAGGAGTTGAGGCAGGAAATTATGGTTGGTGTTGAAGCCTCTGAACGGGGAGAGGTTGTTGATAGCGAGACGGTTTTTAGCCAACTGCAACAAAGAAAAGGTTGGATGCCTGGTTTTTTTGAAGAGGTGATTGGGGGTTGGGAAGAGGTGAGATGAGTCATAGAGATTGTTACCAGTATGCGATCGCGGCTGAGATTATGGTGAGGTTGCAGACAGCGATGGAGGAGATGGAGGCGCTGACGGAATTGTTGGAGAGTGAAGAAGTGGCATGAGCCTGACAACTGAGAAAATTCTGACAATATTTGAGAACAATAACTTAACAACTCAATCAACCCAATTACCTTCTAGCTGGGCTTGGGCTACTTTTGGAGATGTTTGCAAAGTTCAAGGTGGTTATGCCTTCAAGAGTCAAGAATATCAAGAAACTGGTGTCTTACTCGTTCGCATTTCTAACTTAGTCGAAGGTCATGTTCTAGCTGGATCAAGTTCGGTATTTCTTCCAGAAGAATACTTAGACCAATTTTCAGGATATTGTTTGCAGAAGGGTGATGTACTAATAGCAATGTCAGGAGCGACAACAGGGAAAATGGCAACCTATAACCTTAACTCACCTGCATTGCTCAACCAACGAGTTGGAAGATTTACTATAACAGCTCCAGCGTTGCTAGATTCAGGATATTTGATAAAACTCGTTAGTAGCATTAGTGAAAGAACCCTTCAACAGGCATATGGTGCAGCACAACCGAACATAAGCCCTAGTGAAATCGAGCAATTTCAAATTCCACTGCCACCCCTCAAGGAACAAGGCCGCATAGTTGCCAAGATTGAGGCGTTGAAGGCTCGGAGCCAGCGGGTGAAGGAGGAACTTGAGGCTGCACGCACTCTTGAGGATACGTTAGTCGCATACTACACAACACGATGGCATGAGGAAGAACTTGCCAAACATATAGAAGAGCGAAAAGAACTGGCAGGAGAATATTGGTATAAATATCCGGTGGTTGGTCTTTCCAACGAGGGGAAAATTACAGAACGCCGAGAACCAATAGGTCAGAAGACTGCTCACAAATGTAAGGTAGTTCGCCAGGGTGATATTGTATTCAACCCTATCAGGTTTAGTATTGGCTCCATTGCACGGTATCGCGGAACTGAGCCTGCAATTGTTAGCTCAGAGTATCAAGTCTTTCGTACTAAAAGCACAATGTCAGCAGAATTGCTCTGCCGATATCTTCGGACTAAACAAGGACAGAGCCGATTAGAAATTGAGACACAAGGAAGTGTTCGTTACAGAGTCTATTTTCATAACCTTCAACGTTTAGTTATGCCAATTGCTTCGCCTGAACGACAGGCGGAAGCCGAACAATTTTTTGTCTGCCTCAACAAAACTTTTGAAGTTGTTGAGCAAGCAATGTCGAAAATTCCTCAGTTAGAACAAGCTATCCTTGCCAAAGCCTTCCGAGGCGAACTGGTTCCCCAAGACCCCAACGACGAACCCGCCTCCGTCCTCTTAGAACGCATCCGCGCCGAACGGGAGAAGCTGGATACAAAGAAAAAGGCAAAAGGTAAAAGTGAAAAGAAAAGCCGCAAGGCAAAACCTGAACCCGCAGAACCGGAACAATTGAGCTTACCGGGATTCGAGTAACCCTGTAGCTATGAACGTGAAAAATGTCATGCTGAATGGAGCGAAGCGTAATGAAGCATCCCAAAACTTCGCTACAAACCGAGATTCTTCGCTCCACTGCGTTCCGCTCAGAATGACACAGAGACTTCTAATGCTATCCACATGGCACAGAGACTTTTAATGCTATCAGAATGACACAGAGACTTCTAATGCTATTCAAAACGTTGAGAAAAGGGGTATTGGCTCGGTTCATCCTGGGTGCAGTTGCAATGGTATTTGCGATCGCTCTACAACCCCTACTCCATCCCAGCCTCGCAACTCCCCCTCCATCACCCCCCGATGCTCCCAGATTTTCATTACCACCGCTATCTTTACCGTTACAGAATGAGAGAACGAGGGACATCGTTTTCAAGCTAACTAACGCTTTTTCCTTTTCCGAAGGCGTCGCAGCCGTATGGATTGGTCCTCAGTGGGGCTATATCGACAAGACGGGCAAGATTGCCATCCAGCCGGTGTTTAACGATGCTTATGAGTTTTCCGATGGGCTGGCAATCGTAAAGATTGGCACTAAATATGGCGCGATCGACAAGACGGGCAAGATAGTTATCCAGCCCCAGTTCGATCAAGCTTATCGCTTTTCCCAAGGGCTGGCGGCCGTACAAATTGGCAATCAATGGGGCTATATCGACAAGACTGGCAACCTAGTCATCCAGCCTCAGTTTGACGAAGCCGATCACTTTTCTCAAGGGCTGGCAGCAGTAGAAATTGGCGATAAATATGGCTATATCGACAAGACGGGCAAAATAGCGATCCAGCCGCAGTTTAATTTTGCCTCTTACTTTTCCGAGGGCGTCGCACCAGTACGTATTGGAGATAAGTCAGGCTATATCGATAAGACTGGCAACCTAGTCATCCCTGCACAATTTAATCGTGCGTTTCCCTTCTCCGAGGGGTTGGCAGTCGTAGAAGTTGGCGATAAGTATGGTTATATCGACAAGGCTGGAAACCTAGCCATCCAGCCGCAGTTTGGCGAAGTCAGTTCCTTTTCCGAAGGACTAGCAGTAGTCCCTTCAACTAGTGGCAAGGGCTATATGGACAAGACGGGTAAGATAGCGATCGAGCCACAGTTTACTTTTGCTTATCCCTTTTCCGAAGGGCTGGCAGTGGTACAAATGGGTTTTCAGTGGGGCTATATCGACAAAATGGGCAATCTGGTTATTAAGTTGCAGTAGGGAAAGGAACTTTCTACGAGCGATCGGGCAATCAGCGCGATCGCTTGTGCTGTCGTCTGTGCTTTAAATCCTCAGCCAGTCGAATATCTGCCAGTTCCCCCTCCTCCCACGCTTGGCTGTTCGGTTTAACCTGCCGTTGTGCGAGTTTTTGGAGTTCGATGTCAGAGGTGCGATCTGCGCTTTGCAGCAGCGCTTCGCGATCGCCTTCGCCCTATTTTGAATGTACAAATTGCTGATTTTGTCAACTGTGCTGGGGCTTCTCCCCGTTCGGTTCTGGGATAGGGTGGATCGGGTTGTGAGTGATTTGTGCGATGCCTACGGCGGGCTTTGCCTACTTAAGCAGTGGTTAGCTGAGAATGGGACAAGTTATACCTTTAGTCATAGATGTGGGATTTAGGAACATGTTGCTAATGGTTTTGTATTCAAGTCGCGTTCTAGAAGGAGCGTGCTGAACTTTAACTGCTTAGCCTTAGGGCAAACTTGGTTAGTAAATTCGTCAACTTCCCACTTATCCTTGTACTCAGCTGACAAAACAGCTTTGCCTTTTCTAATAAAGGGTTCCATCTTCTCACACCACTTTTCACTTGGAGTAAAGCAATCTTCGGTCAATGCCCAGTCAAATAGGTCTACCAATTGGTCTCCATTCTCTGTAGTAGACTCTACACTGTCTTGATCGTTCTTCATCCCAATAGATAGACCCAAACTGTGCGCTTTTTCTATCAGCCAAGCGTCGTACTTGATTTGATCCTCTTTGGTGATAGGAACAGGAAAACCAGCCTTCCCCTCAGGATCGTAGCTATCGATATTATCGGGTTCCACTGCATCAAAGCCTCGACGTTTGCACTCCTGCAATCGCTTTTCCATAATTTGACGAACAACATCGCTCCGGATGTCTAACCACTTTTCGTCGGGATATTCTTCAGAATAGACATTCCCTAGGACTTCTTCGGGAAAATCATCTGCATCGTCACGCCACTCTTCCCACGCGCCTACATTGATATAGCAGATAACGTGGCGACCAGCGCGATGCAACTTCTCCACCACCTGCTCAGTATTGTCGAAAAGATCAATATCATAGACATCTGCATTGACAGATGTATCGACTCCGTCGAGCTGCCAATGCCAGCTAGTATTCACTTTCGGTGTCCAGTAATTAGACGAATTAACGGACTCCGCTACGTCTTGAGGAATAGCAAAGGCTCTATTGCTGATTGGGACTAGCGTAACACCGACTGTTACAACAAACAACAAAATGAGAGAAATGCACGTTTTAAAAATCCACCTGTTCATGTAAGACTCCAGTGCGATAAATAAAATTAATTTCTTTGCGCTTTGATCTGCCTTAGATTTTGAAGGAAGTTATTGAAATTACTGTACCTTGCATTCTTTCAGCTCTTCCAGCACTTCAGGATTGGTAGCTAGGTAATCGTTGAGCCAATAGCAACTACGTTTGACTAAATCCTTGAAATCGAAATTCCATAAAATCACTTTATTGTCATCACTGGCAGAGGCTAGAGTGTTGCCATCTGAGCTGAAACTGACGCTATTGACATTATCATCGTGTCCTGTAAGGGTTGCGAGTTCTTCGCCCCCCCGACTCCAGAGCTTGATGGTATTATCCTCACCGACAGAGGCTATTGTGTTGCCGTCTGGGCTGAAACTGACACTCCGGACAAAACTGGTGTGCCCTGTGAGAGTTTTGATTTCTCTGCCCTCCCGGCTCCAGAGTTTGATAGTACCGTCCTCACTGACAGAGGCTATTGTGTTGCCATCCGGGCTGAAACTGACGCTATTAACAATACGGTTGTGCCTTGTGAGAGTTTTGAGTTTTTGACCCTCCCGGCTCCAGAGCTTGATGGTATTGTCAGCACTGGCAGAGGCTAGGGTGTTACCGTCTGGACTGAAACTGATGCTATTGACAGCATCGCTGTGCCCTGTGAGAGTTTTGAGTTCTTTGCCCTCCAAGCTCCAGAGTTTGATGGTATTGTCAGCACTGGCAGAGGCTAGGGTGTTACCGTCTGGGCTGAAACTGACGCTATTGACAGCATCGCTGTGCCCTGTGAGAGTTTTGAGTTCTTTGCCCTCCAAGCTCCAGAGTTTGATGGTATTGTCAGCACTGGCAGAGGCTAGGGTGTTACCGTCTGGACTGAAACTGACGCTATTGACAGCATCGCTGTGCCCTGTGAGAGTTTTGAGTTCTTTGTCCTCCTGGCTCCAGAGTTTGATGGTATTGTCAGCACTGGCAGAAGCTAGGGTGTTACCGTCTGGACTGAAACTAACGCTATTGACAGCATCGCTGTGCCCTGTAATAGTTTTGAGTTCTTTGTCCTCCCGGCTCCAGATCCCGATAGTGCGGTCATTACTGGCAGAGGCTATTGTGTGGCCATCTGGGCTGAAACTGACGCTATTGACAGTAGCGCTATGCCTTGTTAAGGTTATAAGCTCTTCACCCTCCCGGCTCCAGAGCTTGATGGTATTGTCCTCACTGGCAGAAGCTATCGTCTTGCCATCCGGGCTGAAACTGACGCTATAGACAATACCACTGTGTCCTGTGAGGGTTGCGAGTTCTTTGCCCTCCCGGCTCCAGAGCTTGATGGTCTTGTCAGCACTAGCAGAGGCTATCGTCTTGCTATCCGAGTTGAAACTGACGCTATAGACAGTATCGCTGTGTCCTTTAAGGGTTGCGAGTTCTTTGCCCTCCAAGCTCCAGAGCTTGATGGTCTTGTCAGCACTAGCAGAGGCTATCGTCTTGCCATCTGGGCTGAAACTGACGCTATAGACAGTACCGCTATGCCCTGTGAATGTTGTGAGTTGTTTGCCCTCCCGGCTCCAGAGCTTGATAGTACCGTCCTCACTGGCAGAGGCTAATGTGTTGCCATCTGGGCTGAAACTAACACTTCTGACAGCCTTGCTATGTCCGTTAAAGGTTGTGAGTAGTTTGCCTTTCCGGCTCCAGAGTTTGATAGTACCGTCCTCACTGGCAGAAGCTATTGTGTTGCCGTCTGGGCTGAAGCTAACGCTATTGACCCCGTCGCTGTGTCCTGCAAGCGTTGCGAGTTCTTTGCCCTCCAAGCTCCAGAGTTTGATAGTGTAATCATCACTGGCAGAGGCTATGGTGTTGCCGTCTGGGCTGAAACTGACACTATAGACAAAACTACGGTGTTTTTCTAAGCGGTTACGCTGTCTTACTGCGTACATGGCTTGCCGCATGGTAGCCATAACCCTAGTTTTGATATCAGCACAGTTAGTTTTGATATCAGCTTCTAGACAACCTGCCGATTGTAATTTTTCTCCTGCCTTTAAACTTTCTATCAGGGCATCAAAAACTTGCTCTAACTTAAACAGTGCTTCTGAAGAATTACTAATGGCTTCGATTTCATTGATTTCAGCTTGTTTTTTTTGTGTTTCTACCTGCCACGCGAATCTTACTGCTGCAATGGCTAAGATTGCCAACACTAATCCTGCGGCAAGTGAACCTGCAAGTGCGCGTTTCAGAATCCGATTGAGCTTCTCTTCACCAAGCTTTCTTTGTTTCCTTTCCTTTTCTAGCTGTGCAATTAACTCATTTAACTTTGGTTCCTGTTGCTGGCGGATAAACGTAGCGATATAGTCATGCACTAGCTGATAGCGGTCTGTTGGCAGCTCCGGCAATAGCAACACCATACCGGAATCAACAAAAATCTTTAACACTAAATCTAATTTACTGACTTCTGTGGTCAAATCTGCTGCCAATGCCTTTAAGTCCTGTTCCAATTCAGCGCGAGTCTTCAGAGGACGAATTCCTTTTTCATCCGTGAGCAAATACAGTACCAACTCTGCCGCTTGCTCATTCTCAGCACCGCAGTCTTCAATGATTTCTGCCAAATAGCGCTTAACCAATTCTTCCTTTTGACCACGCGCCTGATACTCCGCTAGCTTTGTGATGTTCTCTGCTTGCAACTGCGCCCCCACGATTTGCAACTCAATCGGGCGCACTTCCCCCTCATTACCTGCTAAATCCCGCACCAGTTGCTCGATCAAGGCAGGTTCTAAGTAAAAATAAGTTCGCTCGGTCAAACGCTCGACGATCGCTTTCGCATCCTCGGCTGAAAAGTTCCCCAACGGATAGCGGACATTCCGCGTCAAAATATCATTGCCGATCATCTTCATGCTAGAAAGGCGATCGCACTCCAGCAAATAGTGCAAGTAATCCTCCCGCAGTGATAGGATTACCTTCACAGGCAAAATGTTGAGGCAGGCTCCCAGAAAATCAAAAAATTGCTGCCTTTCGCCAGGAGTGGGATAGACAAAGAAGAATTCTTCAAATTGGTCAAAAATCAATACCGTCCGCAGATTGCGCGATTCACTTTGTTGTAGCTGTTCCAAGATAGCTGCTTTCGAGTCGAGGGGAGTGGGTAAATCGATTCCCTTCTCTAAGAGTGCCTCTGCCAGTAATTTCCCTAATTCCCCAACCCAGCTCGTGTAAACTCGCATCGGTACAGGTAAAACATCAGACGTGGCGATCGCTTTCTGTTTCAAAGCTGGCACTAACCCCCCATTTACTAGGGAACTTTTACCCACCCCAGACTGCCCGTGAATTACGATTAGCTTGTAGCTAGGCTCGCCTATCCGCCGAACTAAACGCTCTACATCCAACTGCCGACCGGAAGCAGTAATCTCTGGAGCGATCGTCTCCTGACTTTTATCTTGCGTTAGTGCGAATGTTGCCTGTCGTTGCGGCTGTATCCGACCTGCACCAACAAACGCCCGAAACCCATACTGCTGCTCGATCGATTGCCGCTCTAGCTTGATTTCAAAAGCTTTGAGATATTCCTTTTGCTCAAAATAGAGTTTCTGCAAATGGCACAGGATATCGAGATAGAGCTGGGTGTCATGTTCAGGACTACCGACTCTTTTAGCTGCTTCTAAATTACGGATAGCCTCTTGATGTTGGTCTAGATATTGCTGTGCTTGCCCCAGAATAAACCGATATCGACTTGAGTCGTAGGAGATTACAGATTTATTGGGTAGCTCATATACAACACCTGAACTATTAGCTGATTGAAGGCTGGGAACAGCCGATAAAACGTCTAATGCCTTCTGAGCCAACTCCTTCGCCTCAGACCAACATTTTTTCGCTAGAGCTACTTCAGCCAAAAAGCCATAATCCCGAGCCAGTTCCCTTGGCTTGTTTTCAGTTTTATGCTGTTGCAAAGCTTTGTGAGCAAGAGTTTGCAACTGCTCCCAATCTTGTAACTGTCGCAGAACTCTACCAAAGCTCAGAATCGAATTAGCAACTAAATCTGGACGTTGAGCCTGTTCAAAAACTTCAAGAGATTGCCGAAGATAATGCCGAGTTGCTTGCCAATCCGGGTGGTCTATTTCTCGATGCCGAACTGCCTTCAGGTAATAGCAAAATGCGATATCACTGAGTAGTTGTCCCTGCCGCTCTAAATTATTACTCTGCTGCCAAAGTTCCAATCCTTTTTGATAATGCTCTAAAGCTGTATCTAGATTTCTATTAGCCTGATTGACAAATTCGACAAAACCTAGTAAGGATTCTATACTCGCTTTAAGTTCTAGGTCTAATCCTTGTTCGCGACTTTGTAAAGCCTGACAACCTTGTTTAATTTCCCGACAAGCTTCTAAAGTAAGGGTTAAATTTCCCTCAAACAATTTCTGTGCTGTTTGTCTGACGAAATCAATTAATTCATCTGTGGCAACTACAAACTTCGTAGTTATCGCCCAACTCTCAAAATCAGGAGCCAGCCGCAGCAGTTTCTCCATGACTTCATCATTGACCCAAAGCACAAGTGGAAAATGGAAATTCTTGCGAAACTCCTCCCGCACTTGATTAGTTGCTGTCAACAGCTCATCCAAATCGCCCACCGATTCCAAGCCGAATACCATCAAAGCATCTGGCTGTTCTGAGTCCAACTCCGCTTGAATCCTAGCGTAGAGGGTTTTTTCAGAAGTCTTCAGTTCGAGAATACGGATTTCGACGCTTGTTAGTTCTTGCAATCGCTCTACCAACTGCGATCGCAAACTGGTATAGTTACAACGCGCCAAAAACAGCTTGAACTGCCCAACAGAAGCCTCAATCGCCCAAGCCAGTTGTTTCAGCGATCGCTCGTTGTGAACAGCAACATCGTCAGGTCGGTGCGAGTCACTCATGGCTGCAACTCTTTCGCCTCTGCCAAAATCGGATTGATATCAAACCAAGACTCACCGCTATCCCGATATTCAAACACTAACCGACTGCGGATAAGCGTTTGGTATCCCTGGTCGCCACTGACTTTTTTCCGCTGCCGAACCTGACGCAGCAACTCCCATTCATCATCGGAGATGGGCATCGTCATTTCATTGCGACGGGCGCGAATTACGGCTTCCAACGTTGCACCGGAAAGGGGAAGCTCCATTTCTTCCATAATCCACGTATTCAGCAGCCTCAGCAAATCTCGAACATGACCCCCACTGACACGGCAGAGGCGGTCTAGTGTTTTGGGACTGTCAAAAATCTTGGTAATGTGATTGAGCCGCTGTTGCTCATCAATGTTAGGGAAAGCTCTCGCCAGTATCATCTGTCGCAGCAATTCCATCCCCGCATCACACTCGCTACCATCCCGTAACTGTACGGGTACCATTGGCAACACTCTGGGTTCTTCAAATCGCTGAGTGAGGTTCCCATAATCATTTGAGAACTTCAGTGCTAGCGGCATCGTGTAGACCAGATGACAATTTAACTTTGTCAGATACTCGCCCTGATCGACAAACAGGTATTCCTGTTGAGGACGCCCAAACGGCTTCTGACGACTATCCAGGCGATCGAGATTATCTACAATCACCACCAGCCCCTTTTTGCCCTGCTGTTTTAGAGAAGCGATCGCAGGTTCTAGCAGTTCCTGATTAATAGCTTCTAACAACTGCGTTTTCTGTGGCCCCAAATACTGGTTGAGTTTCTCCCGCAGCGTTGCATCGCTTTTGGCCCTAGTCGTGATTTCGCCAATTCCAAACGCCAGAGAAAACTTGTCGTTTTCCGAAGTGATACCGATATCACCTAGTTTGGGAACTCCAGGCATTTCGGGAGGCTTCAATTTAAACCCCGTCACCTCGGAGTTTAAAACCTTCCAGGCTCCCTGTAGCAACCCCTTGAGCCTACTGGGTTCCTCAAGTGTAATCTTGTCCAAACTCTGACTGACTCGACGTGCGATCGCCAGCAACACATCGCTAATATCAACATCTGTCATTTCCAGGTCTTCACTGGACTCAAAATAGACCACATGAAAGCCTTCGTGTTCCAGTTCTGTCCTCAGCCGCAATAGCTCGGTGGATTTGCCACAACCGATATGCCCTGTAAATAGAACACAGGTAGGGGCATCGGGGGAGAAAAATGTAATTTTCTGCTTCAGCTTCTTGATAATCTCGCCACCCCGAACCGAAGAAAAGTCAATGTAATACTTCTTATCTTCAGGATTGTCTACAGCTAGAGCCTTACCGGGGTCTGTTGCTTGAAAAAATTTTCTTAAATCTACCGCCATGCCACTTTCCAGTTGGTTGCCTTATGGAAGTCTTATTGGACACAATAGCTTGACCGACAGAATTTTATGGGTGTTTGTTAGCTTCTGTTAAGTTCAGAGAAGATGAGCGCTGTAGCCTTAAAAGTTCGTTTTCCCAGTCCTAACACTGGAATTGTTAGCGTGGTTACCACCGGTGGAATTTAACTCAATTTTCCCATTCTCCACTGAAAAGACAATCCATTTGGGTTGGCGAGCGCGTGTGAAAGTTGTGTCAGTCCCACTAGCTCAAGATTTGTAAAGAAACAAGAGCGGTTCTCGCTCGGACTGTTGTGTCTACTTTTAGACACAACAACGCACATTCGTCGAAAAACTAGGAAAGTCCAACTAGAATTGTTGTGTCTACTTTTGGACACAACAATGTACATTCGTTGGAAAACCAGGGCAACTAAACAGGGGACAACCGCTTACTGCTATCTCTGCTCAGGGGAGAGGGTAGCAGGAAAAGTCAAAAGTTCCACGCTGGGGTATCTGGGAAGTATTACTGCCAAACCCTCGGCAAGCCAGAGGGCAGTATTTTGGGAGACTGTTGCAACTAAATTACTTGCCCTCGAACTATCGAGAGAAGACAGGGTAAGGATTGAAGCGTTAATTGCTCAACGGGTACAACGGGGTAAGAATCCTCATGGGGATGCTGATGCTTGCGTAGAGTGGTACACACCGCCAGAGTTTGTAGAAATGGCGAGGATAGTATTGGGGAATATTGATTTAGACCCGGCTAGCGCCCCCAAGCCCCAAGAGTGGATAAAGGCTGGAACCTACTACACGGCTTCAGATGACGGCATGGAGCAACCTTGGTTCGGGCGGGTATGGTGCAATCCCCCATACGGTAAAGACCAGCCCAAAGGCAGGAAGGCACCTGATTGGTTAGAGAAAGCACTCTCCTGCTACGAGAACGAACAGATAGAAGCAGCGATACTTCTGCTCAACCGCGCTGAGGCCGCTTGGTATAAGCAACAGTTGCGACGAGTAACAGCAATTTGTGAAGTGCATAAACGAATACGCTTCATGGACGCCACCGGAAAGCAGCAACCTTCTCCGCGCTACCACAACGATTTCCTTTATCTAGGTAAGGAAGTCGAGAAATTTCAAACGATTTTTGAAACAGTTGGAGACGTTCGCACTTTAGTGTAATGCCTTCGCGAAATATCGAAACATACCGTGGTTGTAAACCAACAACGCTTCGCTGTCTGAGTCATAACCTATCGTTCAACAGTCAATCACCTTTCTCCGGCTCACTCTCCACCTCAACACCATACTCA
>JBFLZA010000204.1:0-12863 GCA_040756535.1 Cyanobacteriota bacterium | reverse complement strand
TAGTAGAACATTTTTTGTGCGATCGCGACGCTTACATGACTACATAATAGAGAGAGCAAAATGGATAGATTCCTGGTGAGTAAAGAATTTCAGCCAACGGAAGTCCCCGCTTGCGGGGGAACTTCCGTTTAAGGGTGGGATGTAGCGTCGGCGCTTTTAAGCGCCGTTCCCTTTCTTCAGTCTATAGACAGTAATTCTTTCAACCCCCACAGCCTCAAGGATTTTTCTACCCGGTTCCCTACGACCTCGCAAAACGTCATTCACATAAGCGGCGGAGAGGTCATTGTCTTGAGCAAACGCTGCCTGCAACCCTGCGTATCTCAAGTTAATAACAGATTGAATGTAGGCGATTAACTCATCTTTGTTCATCGAAAAACTACCATCAATAAGCTTATTGATGGTATAATAGCATCCATGAAGACTTTGAAGTTCAAGCTCTACAGTCACAAGCGCAATCGGCACCTCAAGCGGTCAATCAATGCCGCTGGGGTAATCTACAACCATTGCATTGCTCTCCACAAGCGGTACTATCGGATGTGGGGCAAACACTTAAACTGTGCGCGACTTCAGAAACACATCGCCAAGTTGCGGAAGCGTAATCCGTTTTGGCAGTTGGTAGGCTCTCAGGCGGTACAGGATATTTGTCAACGCATTGATAAAGCCTACCAACTGTTCTTTAAACATCATAAAAAGGGGGTAAAGCCACCAGGTTTTAAGAAAGTCAAAAAATACAAGTCATTCACCCTCAAGCAAGCTGGATATAAGTTTTTGGGTGGCAATCGCGTCAAGATAGGTAATCGGGTTTATCAGTACTGGAACTCTAGAGAAATAGAAGGAACAGTCAAGACACTGACCATCAAGCGAACACCATTAGGTGAATTATTTATGGTCGTAGTCGTTGACGGATATTCAACACCAGAGGTCACGTTCGAGACTGGTAAGATAGCTGGATTTGACTTTGGGTTGAAGACGTTTCTCACCTGTTCTGATAGCGTAGCGGTAGCGACGTTAGGAGCGTCAGGGTTTAGTATTGAGTCGCCGTTATTCCTAAAAGCTTCTCTCAACACACTCCGGAAAGTATCTAAACAACATTCCAAGAAGCAGAAAGGGTCGAACAAGCGAGAGCAAGCGAGAAAACATTTAGTCCGTTGTCACGAGGCTATTGCTAATCGTAGACGTGACTGGTTTTGGAAGCTAGCACATCAGTTGACAAGCCAGTTTGACGTGTTGTGTTTCGAGACTCTGAACCTGAAAGGAATGCAACGGCTGTGGGGACGCAAAGTTAATGATTTGGCATTAGCTGACTTCCTCCAGATTCTTGAATGGGTAGCCAAAAAGAAAGGTAAACAACTCGTCTACATCGACCCTTGGTATCCGTCCAGTAAGACGTGTTCGTGTTGTGGTCATGTCCTAGAAAAGCTGGAGCTTTCCGAAAGACGTTGGCGTTGTCCCTCCTGCCATTCGGTAAACGACCGGGATGAGAATGCCGCTATAAATATTAAAAAGGTTGGGGTCTCAACCTTAGGCGTAGGAGATGTCAGACGGGAACAAAGCCCGCAGTCTCTGTCTGATGCCTGAATCCCACGTCTTTCAAGCGTGGAAGTGGATCAAAACTAACTCCATCTCAAATTCTTGCCGATTTGATCTAAGCACCACAGAAATATGGTTTGGAGACACATTGACTAGCAAACCATGCCACAAGTATTTAAACTTCTGCTGCTCGTGCTGGATATCGTGCTGGCTTTGGCGGCGGTATATACTCTATTCCCAGCCTTAATGAATGCTGCCGCCACTATACCCGTCGTTCTCGCCGCTCTTTTCGGCGCTGGAATTATTCTCGCTATCTATGGGGATTAGGCAAGGATTAGGCATTCTACTAAGTTGCGTTCAAACAGAGTAGATCTTCTAGAACGTCGGTCGATTCAGTAATAAAGCTTGACAAATTAAGATTAATATAGTATAAGCAGAAGCTCTACAATTCCTGCCTCCCCCTACTTCTCTGACCTAGTACCATCCCAATAGGATGACTGAACTGATGCTCTAGACGAGGAGACTCCGGAGACAGGAAGAGCTACGTTTGACGACAACTTCCTAGAAACTTATTGCCAAGTTTCTGATGAAAGCGCAGAGCGATCGCACTTGTGACACGTTTGGTATCAGGAGAGAAGAAAAGCGATCGGAGGAAGAAGGCTCTAGGACATTATTCCGATGCCCGTTTTTTGAGCAAAGCAATCATCTGACGTTTGACTGCTCTAGCCCAAATATCAAAATCAAAGCTTTCGCTGCTTGCAAGAATTGATGTACCGTTAATTTTATTTTGCTGGAGATTTGGTGATGTGTTCTTCATTTACCTACTTGTTTTGCTGCTTTTTAATAATAAAAGATATTAGGCGGCTTTTTTCCAATCTCAACATAAGCTGTTGTACTTTAAAATTGCCTTAAATGGCGACCAAGATACTTATCCCACGATAGATTCAGGGATTTCAGTAGGCATTCCAATCATGCCTGCCAGCTTACTTTTTATTTTTGCCAACAACGACTATCCTAAGAGTGAATTAGAAGAGAAAATTACAGCAGAGCCAATATCTCTGTATGTTTTTAGCCTAACCTAGCTTTTATTGATTCAATAATTTTTTTCATCAAGTAAGTAGGTCTGCACAATTTTTCGTTAACTCGTGAGGGTCGTCATTGGTCATTAGTCATTAGTAAGGGTTTCCGGTATGTTTACGTTCCTTAACATAGTTCGGTTTACTCCCGCCTCTCTTGACCGCCTGAACTGAGCGAGGACAGGACAACTACTGTAAAAGCTTCTCCAGCTCTCTGCTTCAAGGTAGAATCTGCAACTGGCTCTATGGTTATCATAGATAAAATACTATGTCATAGGAACTAAATATTGATTTTATCTATTGTGAAGATTTAGTAGATCTTGTTATTTGGGCTTTTCATTACTTCACATAACTTAATAAAATGGAGGAGTCGGCAACGATAGGTATTTATCCTCAGTAATGATTAATACTCAGTTTCCCTGGCTAACCACTATTATTCTGTTGCCTCTACTCGCTTCTCTAGCGATTCCCTTTCTACCTGGGAAAGAAGGTAAAACCGTCCGATTGTATGCCCTCGCGGTCGGTTTAATTGACTTTGCCTTAACTATTTATGTCTTCTGGAGTCACTACGATTTACAAACCTCTACATTTCAGCTCGTTGAAAAGTATCCTTGGATACCCCAGTTAGGCTTGAACTGGTCCGTGGCAGTTGATGGTTTGTCGATGCCACTGATTGTCCTAACGGGGTTAGTCACCACTCTGGCAACCCTTGCTTCTTGGAAAGTTACAAAGAAACCACGGCTGTTTTACGCGCTGCTGCTGGTAATGTACAGCGCTCAGATTGGCGTCTTTGCAGCCCAAGATTTACTTTTATTCTTCTTAATTTGGGAACTGGAGTTGGTTCCGGTTTACCTACTTATCTCTATCTGGGGTGGCAATAAGCGCCTCTATGCAGCAACCAAGTTTATTCTTTATACAGCAGCAGGCTCCGTATTTATCCTGCTATCGGCCCTAGCCATGGCATTCTTTGGCGACACCGTTACCTTTGATATGCAACAGCTAGCCCAAAAGCACTACCCCATTGCCTTTGAACTGCTAGCTTATACAGGATTCTTGATTGCCTTCGCTGTCAAACTCCCAATTTTCCCCTTACATACCTGGTTGCCGGATGCTCACAGTGAAGCCTCTGCCCCTGTCTCCATGATTTTGGCTGGGGTGTTGCTGAAAATGGGTGGCTATGGGCTGATTCGCATGAACATGGAAATGCTGCCCAATGCCCACATTCACTTTGCTCCTGTTCTGGCGATTTTGGGAGTAGTAAACATTGTCTATGGTGCTTTCACTGCCTTTGCTCAGGAAAATCTCAAGCGTCGGCTAGCTTACTCCTCGATTTCCCACATGGGCTTTGTTCTGGTTGGCATTGCTTCCTTCACCGATATAGGGATAAACGGTGCGATGCTTCAGATGATTTCTCACGGATTGATTGCCGCCGCCCTCTTTTTCTTATCGGGCGTTACCTACGAACGCACCCATACGTTAGTGATTGAAGAAATGGGTGGAATGGCACAAACCATGCCCAAAGTATTCGCTCTATTTACGATGGGTTCGATGGCGTCTCTCGCTTTGCCAGGGATGAGTGGGTTTGTGGGTGAGTTGTCGATATTCCTGGGAATTACCACCAGTGATGCTTATAATCCAACCTTTAAATTAGTGGTTGTGCTATTGGCCGCCGTAGGATTAATTCTGACTCCGATTTACCTCCTCTCCTTGCTGCGTCGAGTCTTTTACGGAAAGGTTAATTCCGAACTGAAGCTTGAGAAATACTTGGGAGATGCTAATCCTCGCGAGATCTTTATCACCGCTTGCCTATTGGTGCCGATTATTGGAATTGGTCTCTATCCCAAGCTTGCAACTCAAACGTATGACGTGAAAACAGTGGCTGTTGCGACTCAGGTTCGCCATGCGTTGCCAGTCGTTGCTCAAGAGCGTACTCGCTTGTACTCTGGAACATTGAGCGCCCCTCAGCTACCGACAGCTAATCCTCCAAAATTGCTGGGAGTTGTCCAACCCATTCCGGGTTCACCCTAAGGCAAAAAACAACAAGTAATAAACTGAGTAGGGTGCGTTACACGGCGTTAACGCACCTTAAATATTAAAAGCGATCGCAAATACTCTTACTTTTCCATCACTCTTGTCATGACTCTTGATGTAATCGTTATCGGTAGTGGCATTGGCGGGTTAACAGCGGCTGCCCTGTTGGCGCGTTATGGCAAACGAGTACTTGTATGTGAGAGTCATGCGATCGCAGGAGGGGCCGCTCATAGTTTTAAACGGCAAGGTTTTGAGTTCGATTCTGGCCCATCCTTTTACTGCGGTTTAGGGAACCAACGCCCTAGCCTCAACCCCTTGCGGCAAGTGCTAGACGTTCTGGGAGAATCGCTACAAGTCGTTCCCTACGACCCCTTAGGACATTACCACTTTCCCGAAGGTTCGTTTCCGGTTTACAGCGATGCCGAACGTTACCGAGAGGAGATTGCTCGAATTACTCCCCAAGGCGCAAAGGAACTAGAGCAATTTGAAAAACGGTTATTACCCCTTTATGAGGCCTTACGAGATATTCCAACCCTTGCTTTAAGAGCTGATTGGCAGCTCATTCCGGTCTTAGTAGGACGCTATCTGCCCTCATTATTCAAAATGCTACCTCAACTCGGTACCATTCAGGGTTCAGTCGGGGATGTCATGGACAAAGAGGTGCATGACTCTTGGGTGCGGCGGTTGATTGATTTAGAGTGCTTTCTCCTTTCTGGACTTAAGGCACATGGAACAGTTGCGCCTGAAGTGGCATTTATGTTAGGCGAACGTACCCACGCTGGTGTGGAGTATCCCGTTGGGGGAAGTGGTGCAATTGTAGATGCTTTGGTGCGCGGTTTGAAACGCTGGGGAGGAGAATTGCGCCTGAATGCTCATGTGGAGCAAATTTTGGTGGAAGCGGGAAGAGTTGTTGGGGTGCAGTTACGAAAAGGGGAAATCGTCAAAGCCCCAATCGTCATTTCCAATGCCACTATTTGGGATACCTACACCAACCTGCTGCGCCCAGAAGACTTACCCCCCTCTTACCGAAAATCGGCTTTGGAGACACCGACTGTTGATAGTTTCATGCATCTTCATTTGGGTATCCGGGCTGATGGACTAGAAAAGCTGACAGGACATCATGTGGTGCTTCACGATGCGAGTCAGGATATTACCGAATCGGGGAATACTTGCATGATTTCCATTCCCTCGGTATGGGATGCCAATCTCGCCCCAGAAGGTCATCATGTCGTTCATGCTTACACGTTGGAACCCTACGAGGGGTGGTGTCGGGGTGAAGGGTATGAGGAGAACAAGAGAACGCGATCGCAACCTTTATTTCGTGCTTTAGAACGGGTGATTCCCGATATCCGAGAACGCATTGTTCTAGAACTGATTGGCACCCCCCTAACTCATTCCTATTATTTGCGACGCTATCAAGGAACTTATGGCCCTGCTATAGCTGCGGGTAAAGGAATGTTTCCTAGTTGCCAAACACCTATTACTGGTTTATACCGAGTGGGTGACAGCACCATGCCAGGGATTGGGGTTCCTGCGGTTGCAGCTTCTGGCATCCTCTGTGCCAATACTTTGGTGATGCCTCAACAGATATCAGAATTATTAGTACGCCTCGACAAAAACAACAGGCGTAATCCTGAAAAAATGTAGTTTTTGATACTGTTTCCGGTTTCTAGGTCCTTGTCTTTGCCTGTCGTCTACATCAAAAGAATGACTTTTAGATACATCTCCGGATGGCCATGTGAAGATTCTGTATTAGTAGACAAGTAGATAGTTCGAGAAATCACGAATCATATCTATCTAAGGTATGAAAAATAAACCTTCGCCCCTTTAGCTTATGTAGCGGGAGTTCAATTGCGTGACTCCTAACCTCAATCAGCTAAACACGAACTCTACCTAGAATTCAGTCGAAACAGCCAGTCTAGTCTGCCAATCTCTCTCCCAGAGACTAAAACATTCTATTGTTTGATTCCAAGACTGGAAAGATATCTTCCTAAAAAGCTACTCCCTGAAGGAACTAAACAAATGAGTGGAATTTTGGGTGTCTGGAATAGCCAGAAACCAACGCCGTGGAAAAAAATGCTGGAAGATTTAGCAGTGCTAGGGTCAGATGCCAAAGGCGACTGGCATAACCCCGAAGTGAGTCTCAGTTTAGGACGTACTCAATTTTACAATACCCCAGAATCTTACCACGAAGCGCTCGTCGTTGAGTCTGAAGGTTGCGTTTTAGTTTGGGATGGTCGTTTGGATGACCGCGAATCTCTTTTAGTCGGTCGTTCAGGTATTACAGATGCCCAATTAATCATTGAGAGTTATCGCCGTTGGGGAGAGGATTTTCTAAGTCATTTAACGGGTGAATTTGTTTTTATCCTGTGGGATGCTTGCCGCGATTTACTACTTGTGGGTTGTGATGTCGTGGGAGGGCGCACTCTCGCCTATTACTGGGATGGTCAGACATTGCTGCTGTCATCACGAGTGCTGGCACTTCTACATCATCCTCAAGTCAGTCGGGAACTTGATGAACTCTATCTCGCTCATACAATCTGTGACTTCTGGGCGCATCCGCCAGGAATTACTCCGTTTGCTGATATTAAGCGTCTACTCCCTGGTTGTGCGCTGATTCTTAAATCAGGACAATTGCAACAACGACAAATTGCAAAACTAGCTGCACCTGAATGTTACGAGTCACCCAAATCACCGGAAATTTACTACGAAAAGTTTTGGCATCTTTTGAATCAATCGGTTAAAGATCGTTTGCGTAGTTATCGTCCAATTTGTACCACTCTAAGTGGTGGTCTGGATTCAACTACCGTAACAGTATCTTTGCTGAATCATCTACTTACAATAGATGCTTTTTCTATCGTTACTGATGTTTTTCCAGAGTTTGATGAGCGTAAACCAATTGAGTCTTTCTTACAGCAATACCCTCAGGTTAAATGGCATGAAGTCAATTGTGATTCAGCTTGGTCACTCAGTGAACCTTGGGAGTGTTTACCCATCCCCGATGATCCTTTGATAACTTGCACCTTGCCAATGAATCTTCGGGTTATGGAGCAAATACAAAAACAAGGATTTGGTCTGGTTTTTGATGGTGAAGGAGGAGATGAACTGTTCTATTCCAGCCTACAAGACTTGGCACGAGCAGGTAACTGGCAACAAGTTCTACAACATCTGAAAACTGAGAAGCGGTGGCACTCAAAACTGGGTAATGAATTACTACTTCCTCACTTGCCTAAATATTGGCAGACAAAATGGTTTGCTAGATGGAAACGCAAATCAAATCCCCTACCTCCTTGGATTACTCCAACCTATGCTCAAAAGCCTCAAACTCAGGTAGCTCTTCAACAATATTATGAAAGCTTTCTTTCCACAAATCTTATGCAAGGTATAACCTGGGCAATGGAGTCTGCTGGTTCCGTCGGCATTACTCAAGTTTACAGGCTACTTGGATATTGTTATCAATTGGAGTCTACTTCGCCGCTGCAAGATCGGCGACTCATGGAATTTTCTATAAATTTGCCTCCATCTCTACAAAATGCCCCAGTTCATGAAAAAATATTCCTGCGTAAAGCAAATCAATTAACTCTGCCAGAAGATATACGTTGGCGTCCGAAACAAAACTACTTTGACCCCGTTAAGTATGCTGGTCTTGTTAAGGGGCATCAAACTGTGACACTTCTGGAGCAATTACAAAAATGCCTTCCCTTACAAGAAATTGTTGATGTTAGACAGGTAGAAAATTCTCTTAAAAGCTATTGCCAAGGATACATTGAGAGCTATATCCCAGGAAAACCTTTTCGCAATGATATTGCGAGTAAATTGTATAATATTTTTGTATTTATTGACTGGAAAAAAAGAGTAAAAAACTACTTAAATACGTAGATTTTTATAAATAATTGTTTTTTTTTAAATCTTAAGCTATCCTATATTTATAGTGATTAAACTAGGTCTTGATTTCATGAATTTTGGCTCAAATAGCTTAAATATTTCTCCACTAAATTCAAAGAAAATTTATTCACCGATGAAGGTTTCACAGTTAGGTAGCCTTGCTGATCTAACTCAACGGATGACCCAAGGAAACTATTCTGACAGGAGAGGCGGACAGATGTTAAGACCATTTGAAAATTAACGGTTTGGGGGGATTTGATGAAGTTCATGAATATTCTGGAAACAGTCTCAAGGGAACTTAGTCAGATTCCCCAAACGGTTCGTGTGAGTTTGGAGCGTGTTCCTAATTTACCTAATGCAGAACAAGTCAATTGTTTAGATACAGTTTACTTCAAGGGGAGAAATGCCAGTCGATACTGGATTTCCTGGACAGAGGAGTTAGGAGCTTGGGTTAATTCTGATGGTTCTGAAGTGGCGATTGTCGTTAGTGAGGCTTCTAAAAGTGATGAAATTGAAAGTTCACTCACCATTGGTTTAACATCTGTAATCGCAGGTGCCTGTCTTAACTTACAAAATCAAGTTGCTATTCATGCCAATGCGGTATCTCTAGAAGAATTTGCTGTTGCTTTTGTTGGCTACTCTGGCATGGGTAAATCTACCCTGAGTGCTTATTGCGCCAGTCGAGGTGCAGGTTTCATTACCGATGATGTTCTCGTTGTCGATGCACAGAGTTTAGTACATCCAGGAAATCCTCGCTTAAAACTTTATCCCCACACCGGACAAAGTTTAGGTTTGGATGCTTCAGAAGAAACAGACTATAAAATTTTCTATGTGCCAGAGCAGTTAGGAGCAAAACTGCACAAACAACCCGTACCTATTGGGATCATTTACTTACTCGCAGAAAGCTCTGACCAACGCATTTACTCGGAGCAAGTTTCTCCCAGCCAAGCAGTTTTTGATTTACTGACCCACAGTTACTATGCCAGTGAGCTGATTCCAAGTAATCCAACTCTACTGGATGCCTATTCACGTTTAGTCACACAAGCGTCCGTGAAAAAGCTATTTTACCCGCGTGATTTTACAAGGTTGCCCCAAGTTTACAACCTTCTTTTAGAGGAAATTCATCAATTGTGAGCTACTTATATGTTCAGGGTCAGCAATCTATGACCCTTGATTCTAGACGTAATGAAGCCTACGCCCAGGCTTTGAAAAAAGTGATTACTCCTGAGAGTGTTGTACTCGATTTAGGTGCTGGACTTGGTATTCATGGCTTATTAGCAGCACAGTTGGGGGCAAAGCGAGTTTATCTGGTTGAACCAGAAAATATTATTGCAGTTGCTGCTGAAATTGCTCAAGCCAATGGCTATGGCGATCGCGTACAGTGTCTCCAAGGGAAAATACAAGAGATCGATCTCCCCGAACCCGTCGATGTTATCATCTCAGTCTTTACGGGCAACTTCCTGCTGGAAGAAGACCTGTTGCCATCGTTATTCTATGCACGAGATAAGTATCTCAAACCTGGCGGAGTTTTGATTCCACAAGCCGCCGTGATGGAAGCGGCACCTGTATGTGTGCCAGAACTCTATCAACAAGAAATTGCATCTTGGTCAGAACCTCACATGGGAATTGACCATAGTGCTGCCCGAAAATATGCTAGTCAATCCATTTACTACTACCAAAAAGATTTAGCTAAAGCTCAGTATTTAGCTGCACCTGTAAGTTTATTTGCTTTAGATTTTTACCACAGTAACAGCACCCACTGTAAGACAGAAGTTAAATACAAAATTACTGAATCTGGCTGGTGTCACGGCTGGGCAGGTTGGTTCAAGATGCAGTTGGGTGAAACTTGGCTCTCCACAGCCCCCCATGAGCCACCTCTGCATTGGTCAGCGGCTTTCCTCCCGCTTGACCCCCCGCTTGAACTGACAGCCTCAGAAGAAGTGACTTTTCGCCTACAACGTCCTCCTCATGGCGACTGGAGTTGGCTCGTTCAGACTGAGATGGCTCAGCAACAGCACTCCACCTTCTTATCCGTACCAATGAGCCTAAAGTCTCTCAAGAAGGCTTCTTTGGACTATCAGCCCCAGATTACAACAAAAGGCAAAGCCGCACTCTATGTTTTGTCTAACAGTGATGGTGCTTTGTCAGTACAGCAGCTAACCAGTCAGATTATGGACGAGTACTCTGAGCTATTCGCTGACTTTCAACAAGCCTTGAATTTCGTTCAAAGCTTGATTAGTAGCTACGCCTAGCCATGCAGTCAACCACAGCATTACCAATGAAGGCCACTACTAATATTGACAATTTGCGAGCGGAAGACCAGTTTATTCTGGCATGTTTACAACATCAACAAAGCCTGCCAGAACTCGATCTTGATGAAGACTTACTCATGCATCGAATGAAGTACCATCGTGTTACCTCGATGGTTTATCAGCATTTACTTCAGATCGATGGATTACATATACTTTCAGCTAAGACACAAGCCATTCTAAAAGAACACTACCAACTAAACATCGGTCGCAATCTAGCCATAAGCTACCTTGTGAAACAAATCAGCAAGGCTTTAGCTGAAAATAATATTGAAACAATGACTCTGAAAGGAGCTACGTTTATAGAATCCTTTCATGACTATGCTCTAGTTAGGGAAATGTCTGACCTAGATATTATGGTAAAACCTCATAAACTTTACCAAACTCTTGAAGTATTATATGGAATAGGTTTTGAGTATACTGAGAATTTTAGAGCTAAAAATAAAATTAGGAAATGGTACTATCTTAACCGTGCAAATGCTATCCCCATTCAAAGCAAACAAAGCAGTATACTAGATATTTTAGTTGAGGTTCATTGGCAATTATTTTCCGCTTTAAATCACACAAATTGGTCAGAAAAAGATTTGTGGAATCGGGCAAATTACTCTTCTAATCTTGGTATTTATTATCTCGATCCTATCGATACTTTATTACATCTTTGCGCTCATCAATGTAATGATTTAAAAATTTATTTTTCCGGGTTGGTTGATGTGGATAATATTGTAAATTATTGGCGCAAAGAAATTGATTGGGCTGAAGTGATTGATCGAGCTAAATCTAGAAAAGTATTACTTCATCTCTTCAATGTACTTCGATTGAGCCATGAGCTATTGAATACTCCCCTTCCCTATGAATATTTTACTTTATGTCAATCTTTTGAAGTAAAATCTCAATCGGGTTATAATTTTCTAATAGAACGGCTATTTCAAAAAGAATATCTTGAAAGCGGGCCAGAAGCTATATCTAGCTTAAATGTTTTCCGCCGCCTAGAATATTCTAATTTATGGCAGCGTTTGGGTTGCGAAATTAAGTTACTAATTCCTCAAGCAGTTCGTCTAAGCCTGATCTACCCAATTGGTAGGCATCTACCCTAGAAGGGTTAGGTTTTTCTCAAGGGTGGGGTTAACTCTCTAATCTCTGGTCTATCATTTAACACTTGACCTGCATAACTTACCCAAGCGTGACCAATATTATTACCCCACCCCACCTCTAACTGAGCTGAAATTCCTTGACTTCTCAACCATAGATACAGCACTAAAGAGCGATGTAAGCATTGAGGACGACAAGGATGATGTTTGGCAGTCCAAGCAATAGCAGCAACGCGACGATTGATTTCTTTGTGTAAATCTTGACTAAGTAAGTGAGGTGTAGAAAGAGTAGGTGCCTTGAGAGCACCTACAGCCAACCTCTGCAAATGACGATCAACCCACCAGAGTCGCCCGAATGCCCAGAGACATAGCCAAATATATCTGGGTTGCTTGATTGCTTTAATCACAAGAGTGTGAAATGACGCCATACTCTAACAAATCTTGGAGAAACGCTTGTAGATCGCTAAGGACTTGAGAGTACTCAACATCGTACTCAGCAATAATTTTCTCGATCGCGGAACTAAGAGGCTGCTGGCTGCACAAAGCTTCCCAAGCTATGATACTCGTCTCATTGAGTGCGTAGTACATGCCAGTAGGGATGTGCAATAAAACCGCCTCATTCTGCACTTGGCGAAAAAGAATATCCTCTGCCACTTTGAAGCGTTGAGTATTCAAAAAATTTTCTTTCAACTGCTGTTGACTTTGTTGCATTACATCATCTGGGTAATTTTTTGAGTGATTGACTACCAGAGTTAGCTGGTAGCGGTCGATCGCTTAGATTTTATTTCTACCGATGTAGGAAAGCGGAAGCCTCTGAAGGAGAGCAATGCTTTACAATTGTCTACTGCATTAAGTCGCAGCTATCCGGATTTTTGAAGATTATTGCCTAACTTAGAAATCTACTAAAAGAGATTTTCAGCTAGAGCTTTTAAATCGGCGAAACT
>JBFLZA010000203.1:0-12901 GCA_040756535.1 Cyanobacteriota bacterium | reverse complement strand
GCGCGTGGAGGCTTAGGGAATACCCAGCCCGCGAAGCGCGAAGCTTTATCAGGCTGGGATGCAACTATCTCTATTCTGATTCAGAAGCTCCCGTTATCATCTTTGATTTAACGGGAGAGAACGTCACACCTTCAACGTAACCGCGTGTGTCCCCTCCTACCCTTCGGGAACGGCTACGCCGAACAAAGAAGTAAGGAGGGGCGGTAATCGGGAAAAGGTGAAACTCCCTGTAAAATACATCCTGCACCCCTAGCTCAAAACCCTTGTTGTTGTCTGATGGATTATAAAGAAGCCGGTGTCGATGTTGAGGCAGGTCGAGCGTTTGTAGAGCGAATCCGCAACCTGGTGCAAAGTACGCATCGACCTGAAGTACTGGGTGGATTTGGCGGCTTTAGTGGTTGCTTTCAGCTACCGATGGGATATCGAGAACCTGTTTTGGTTTCTGGAACCGATGGTGTCGGTACAAAGCTAAAGCTAGCACAAGACCTCAACCGCCACGATACAGTTGGAATTGATTTAGTCGCCATGTGTGTCAATGATGTTTTGACTTCTGGTGCCGAACCGCTATTTTTCTTAGATTACTTAGCCACCGGCAAGCTCCATTCTGAACAACTCACTCAGGTTGTTGCGGGTATCGCCCAAGGATGTAGCCTTTCTGGATGTGCTTTGCTGGGAGGGGAGACAGCAGAAATGCCCGGTTTTTACCAGCCAGGAGAATATGACCTAGCTGGGTTTTGTGTGGGAATTGCCGAAAAGAGCCAATTGCTAAACGGTTCTCAGGTACAAGTGGGAGATGTGGCTATTGGTTTAGCGAGTCAGGGTGTTCACAGTAATGGCTTTAGTTTGGTGCGTAAAATTGTCCACGAGTCTCCACTCATCACTCGTTCTCCTGAAATTGGTGTTGATGTCGTCGATTCAAAGGACAATCGCATCCAGAATTGGAATACTCGCCCAGAAATGCTAGCGGGTCAGAGTTTGGGTGAAGTTTTTTTGACACCCACTCAGATTTATGTCAAACCCATTCTTGATGCTCGCCGTACTGGTCTTGAAATTCATGGCATGGCTCACATCACAGGCGGCGGTTTACCCGAAAATCTTCCACGTTGCCTGGGTTCAGGTCAATCCATTCAAATTAAACCTGACAGTTGGGTCATCCCTCCAGTTTTTCAATGGCTGGCTCAAACGGGTCAAGTGAATCCCGAAGCAATGTTTAATACCTTTAACATGGGTATTGGTTTCGTGGTACTTGTACCGCCTGAACAGGTTCAACAGGCTCTCCAATTCTTTGAGTCACAAGGCGTTTCTGCTTCTGTGATTGGTGAGGTGATTGAAGGGGGTGGTGAAGTTATGGGTATACCCCATTAAAAATTCGTAATTCGTAATTCGTAATTAAGTAGGTGGGTATTAATATTTGTCGTTGAGGCAAGGCAGAAGGCAGAAGGCAGAAGGGAAGAGGGTTTTAGACTCTTAACATTTGTTGAATACCTGCGTTTATTTGTGCCTACCTACTTAGCTTTTAGATAGGGATTTAACCCCACCTAAAAGTAGACGACCTAATCGATGTTGGAGGCTGGATATACGTCTTTAATTACGGATTATGAGTTCATAACTACGAATTAGGTTAATGCTGGTTGGAACATTGATAGGCTTCTATAGAATCACAGCAAGCTGTTGCAACTGTTCTTTCTACAGTGAAGTTCAGGGAAATAGAGGGAGTGTGCGTGAAATTTTTACAGAGCAATTTGTGAGATTTTTTTCAAATAATCTAACTCTTTTTCTGCAAATCTTCTTGAACTCCCAACCTTATTCTCTCTCGCCCTACTTTTCACTTCTAGTATTTTTTCATTTTAACTAAGATAACTAGTAAAACCCGCCTGTGGATTCACAACCAAGGCGGGAACTTTGCTAGGATTTCCGAGCTTTAGCTCGGTTGGAACTGCCATAGCGCTTTACTACATCCGAAATAATATCATTAGTTTTCAATAATTGCTAGTGCTTGATTGATAGCATTTAAAGAAAGTTAATCAAGCTACCATCTCGCAAAAAATTAAATAGCTTTAGCTAGGCTAAGTTTATATAGTTGAATTATGAATTATGAATTATGAATTATGAATTATAGATTGGGTTGAAGTTTCGTGGGATAAACTTTTTTAGGGGTCTGTACAGGGAGGGGAAAAAATAGCCTTACTTATCGGAAGTATATTTTTTTATTATCCATAATTTCTAAGGTTTAAAGTATCCATAATAAATAGTTTTGGAATTAAGCTCATATCACAGAAGTTCCAAAAATTTTATTGATTATTTTAAGTGATAATAGACTCGCTTATTACTAGTAAAATTTCTCCTGAATCCAATAAAGATTTCTAATCAAGATTTTTTCGTTTGAGAGCTAATCAATTTAACAGCTTGCCCAACAATCAAAGGCACCAAACTCATCCCCATAATCAAACTCCAGCCTGGAACGCCAGGGTTAGCCGTCTGAAGCGCCATTGAGAGGAAGGGAACGTAAACGGCAATCAGCAGCAATCCCGTGCAAAGCAGCAGCGCTCCCCAGACATAGGGATTTTCGGTAATCTCATTGCGAATAAGACCGGAATTTCTGTCACGCATATTAAAGACATGCCAGAGTCGGGTAAAGCCCAAAGTCATAAAGCAAACCGTAGTCGCTTGTTTGGTATTCATTCCTAGCCAAGTCGAAGCGAGAACAAAAGCACCTCCTAACACGGCTGCAATCACCATACCGTAACCCGCGATCGCTAACCAATGACGGCGCATCAAAATTTCTTCTTTGGCACCACGGGGAGGATGCTTCATCAGGGAGGGGTCGCCCTCCCCGACACCAAGAGCGAGTGCAGGAAAGGCATCATTAACTAGATTGATATACAAAATCTGAAGCGGTAGTAGGGGTAAGGGCGCATTCAGTAAGGAGGCGACAGCAACGACGATAATCTCGCCCACATTGCCAGACAGTAGGTAGATCGTAAACTTACGGATATTGTTAAAAATCGCTCGTCCCTGTTCAACCGCCGCAACAATGCTGGCGAATGAGTCATCTTGAAGCACCATGTCAGCCGCTTCCTTGGCGACTTGCGTTCCCCGTTGCCCCATTGCTACACCGATATCCGCTTTTCTTAAGGCGGGTGCATCATTCACCCCATCGCCGGTCATGGCGACAACCGCCTGGGTGCGTTGGTGCAGGGTAACCAAATTCAGCTTTTGCTCCGGGCTAACTCGTGCTAAAACCGAGGTTTGTACAATGCGGTGGCAATCTTCGGGAGATAATTCATCAGGGCTTTTCAGGTCTTTACCTTGAACCACATCCGCCTCTTCGTCATCAATTAAGCCCACAGCTAAGGCAATATTTCGTGCCGTAACCGGTTGGTCGCCGGTCACCATAACCACCCGAATTCCCGCTTCTTGGCACTCCTTGATGGCTGGACGCACCTCTTGACGCGGGGGGTCTAGTAAGCCAACAATGCCTAAAAAAGTAAGCTCCTCGTAAGGGTCGGCATCTTGAGAGGTAACTGTTTTTTGCGCTAACGCCAAAATCCGCAACCCTTGTGCAGCGAGTTGATTGCCCCGTTCTTGCCAGTGTTCTCGGTCATCCTGGCTCATTTGGTGTTCTTCTGATGCCGTTAGCTGACGAGAACAAGCGTTGAGAACCGATTCGGGGGCACCTTTGACGGCCACTCGATACTGACCGTTTACTTGGTGAATGGTTGCCATCATTTTCTGGTCGGGATCGAACGCCTCTTCCCGAACTTCAGGCATTTGTTCGAGCAACGCCTCTCGCTGGACCCCAGATTTAGCACCTGTGATTAACAGTGCCACTTCCATTGGATCACCCACGACTCGACTTTCATTTGAGCCTTCGGGTTGTAAAGCGGCATTGTTACACAGTACCCCGACTTCTAAAGCAGCTTGGAGTAGTTTATCCTCCGAGGGATTAATCTTTTGATTGTCTCGCTTGAACTCCCCTTCGGGTTCGAGGCCCTCTCCAGTAATTTCGATTTCACCGGAGTCCAGAACCATTCGGCTCACCGTCATCTGGTTTTCTGTCAGCGTCCCGGTTTTATCGGTACAAATAACGCTGGTTGCTCCTAAAGTTTCGACAGCGGAAAGTTTATTAATCAGTGCATTGCGCTTTGCCATGCGCCACATTCCTCTTGCCAAGGCAACTGTGGCAACAATCGGCAGTCCTTCCGGAACTGCTCCCACCGCGAGAGCGATCGCAGTTTCCACCATCAAAAACACGTCTCTGCCGGCTACAATACCAGTGATCGCTACCACTACCACGATCGCGATCGTTACCCAAACCAATTTACGCCCCAATTGGTCAAGTCGCTTCTCTAGGGGAGTTTTTTCTTCCTCTCCGGCTTGTTGGGTTAATTCAGAAATGTGACCTAACTCAGTCTTCATCCCGGTTGCCACAACCACCGCTTCCCCTGTGCCACGGGTAAGAGGAGTGCCCTTATACAGCATATTCTTGCGATCGGCTAGAGGAACATCTTCCTCTATCGGTTCCAAGGTTTTGCTGACGGGAACGGATTCCCCTGTAAGCGACGACTCATTAAGTTGCAGATTGGCAGCTTGAATCGGGCGTAAATCGGCAGGGACAATATCACCGCTTTCGAGCAGCACAATATCTCCCGGTACCAATTCATCGGACGGAATTTCTTGAATTCTCCCCCCGCGCCGCACTTTAGCCGTGGTACTGCTTAGTTGTTGCAGCGACTCCATCGAACGAACGGCTTTGAGTTCGGTAAAAAAACCAATGGCAGTATTAACAACAATGGCGATGATGACGGCAATGCCTTCAATCCATTGCTGAAATACAAAAGAAAGGATAGCTGCAACCGCTAAAATTCCAATGATTAGGTTTTTGAACTGCTCAATAAAAATCTGCCAAGCGCTCCGAGTTTTAGCCTGCTCCAAGCGGTTAGCACCATATTGTTCGCGTCGATGCTCAGCCTCTGAATCAGAAAGTCCCTGCTCGGCGGAGACATCCAAAGTGTTCAGAATGTCCTCAGAGGAAAGAGTCCAAGGTTTTTCGGGAAGCTCCGCCATGATTGCACCTGTCGTGATTCGCTGCTGCGCTCTTCTTATCGCGTCGCGCAAAAACTACTATTAAGGAGAATTGCCGAATAAAGCATCTACACCAAGGTGGAATCTGCTGCAATTGAGCTTTAGATCCAGCACTTGTGCCTTCAATTTACCCAAAAACGAAACTCCAGCCCTTGTGCCTTGTATTTCTTGAAGCCTCCCACGAACCCAATCAAATCCGTCATCCTGTTCAAGAAACACTTGCACCTCTGCACCCTAGCACCCTAGCACCCCCGCACCCCCGCACCCCCGCACCCCAGCTCCCCGCACCGGGAGCGTGTTTCTGAGGAGCGATCGCGGTAAACTCCAAATGTTGAACTTTCTTAATACTTGACCCCAGTAGACGGAGAAATAATTTTGGGTATAGAACTGCGGAGTTACGTATTTCTAGATAGCTTGCAGCCTCAGCACGCGGCTTATATGGGGACGGTGTCGCAAGGATTCTTGCCCTTACCTGGCGATACGTCTCTATGGATTGAAATCTCACCCGGCATCGCCATTAACCAGATTACCGATATTGCCTTGAAATCTACGTCCGTTCGTCCGGGGGTACAGGTTGTTGAACGACTGTTTGGTCTTTTAGAAATTCACTCTACCTTCCAAGGCGATACGCGGGCGGCAGGTCAAGCAATTTTAGCAGCGCTAGGTCTCAGCGAAAAGGAGCGACTCAAACCTCGCGTCATTTCCAGCCAAATTATCCGCAATATCGACCCCCATCAAACTCAACTGATTAATCGCACTCGCAAGGGACAGCTACTTTTAGCAGGGCAAACTTTGTATGTGTTAGAAGTTCAGCCGGCTGCCTACGCAGCTCTAGCTGCTAATGAAGCAGAGAAAGCCGCCTCGATCAACATTTTGGAAATTCTTCCCATAGGCAGCTTCGGACGCCTCTACTTAGGGGGAGCCGAACGGGATATTTTGGCAGCGTCTCGAGCTGTAATTGGGGCGCTAGAAAGTGTGGATGGACGTACTCCTCCTAGTAGTGGAGAGTCCCAATAATTGCGATCGCATATTCAAAAAGCAATGTTTAAGTACAGCTTTTGTTAAGACAGGAGATCTAATAGATAAATGGCTAATGTAGAGCATCTTACGTTACTCGATCTGGGTGCCGTGAGATGGATGAAGTGGAGAACTCTCAACCCAGATATAGAACCCGACCTTAGCGAAGCTGACCTTACAGGCGCTAATCTCAGAGGTGCCAACTTACAAGGAACGAATCTGAGAAGGGCTGTGCTGTCCAATGCTCTATTAATTGCAGCTAATTTCAGAGACGTTAACCTCAGTCAAGCTGACCTGTCGTATGCTTCTCTAAGAGAGGCGATACTCATTGGCGCTGTCCTCATTGATGCTAATCTTATTTCCACTGACCTCAGTTATGCTGACCTCAGTGGGGCTAACTTAATCGGGGCAGACCTTTACAAAGCGAAGCTCACTGGTGCTGATCTCAGTGAAACTAATCTGATTGGGACTAACCTGAGAAAGGTTAACCTCAAGGGAGTTGATCTCAGTGGAGCTAAGCTATCGAGAACGAACCTCAGCGAGGCATGGCTCATGGCAGCTAACCTCAGCCATACTGATCTGAGCTACGCTAATCTCCATGAAGCGGAACTCATCGGGGCTTACCTTTACAAAGCGAATCTTCTCAATGCTAATCTCAGCGAAGCTCATCTGAATGGAGCGTATCTTTTTGGGGCTAACCTCAGTGACGCTAACCTAGAAAACGCTGACTTCCGATGGACGAACCTGAGCAAAGCGAATCTAGAAAGCGCTGACCTTACAGGAGCTAACCTCAGAGGCGCTAACCTGAGCAAAGCGAATCTAGAAAGGGCTAACCTCAGAGGCGCTGACCTTCGAGGCACTAACCTCAACCAAGCTAACCTCCAAGGGGCAACAATGCCTGAAAGTGCAGCCTATCACTAAAGAAATTCGCCAGGGTAGGGGTAAAAGTTATTTTTACCTTTACCCTTTACCCTTTCCCCTTTCCCCCATTAAACAAACCGACCGCTCGACACCTTACGGCGAATGCCAATCACAGACGGTTTCGGCGGTCCCGAAGTATTGCCCTGAATATTGCTCGGCCAATTACTCCCCCGTGGGACAGTACGCTTTTGATTAAAGACGCTGCTACCGTCCAAATTCAGGATCTCAATATCGCGGTTGAGTGTTTGTTGAGGGCTGAATGGGCAATCTTCACCGGGATGCTGCACCGAAATAATCAGCGTATCTCCGACGAACGTTGGCCCCGTCATCTCGCAACGCGGTGGCCCGTAGGCAAAGGGTATGACTTCTCCTGCATCTGGCCCACTAGTGGGAATAAAGAAGAGCCAGTTATTGCCAAAGACTCCAATAAGGTTGGATGTTTCAACATTTTTGTTGGAATCGATTTGGCTGGGTGAGTTAGCACCGACTACGGTGTGTTCTATCAGTAGGGGTTCTGCAGCCGCACCGACATCGAAACCATTGTGAGCGCTAGTAGACATATCGGTGACACCCCAGACATTGCCTTGGCTGTCGAATGCCAAGTTATCCACATTCGCAAAGCCATCACCAGGGTTGGCTCCTACTTCCCCCCCCTTAGAGAATCGCTGCCAGCGGAAGGTGGTACCCGTAGCATCGGCGCTGTTTTCTATAATCTTGAACAGTTCCCCCGAAGGCTGTCCGGCGTTAATGTCACTGCTGTACTTGGAGACTACAAAGATTCGAGAATCGGGATAGCCATCGCTTCCCGGTGCACCATCGGTATAGGCGATGAACACTTCCTTGGTTCGGGGATGAACTTCAATATCTTCGGGGCGAGCAGTAGGCGTTCCTCCCACTAGATTGGCAGCTAAGAAGGCATCAACCAGTACAGCACCCTGGCTGGTGTAGAAATCTGACAGTTTTTTATTTTGGTAATTGGGCAGAATTGTGGCTTCATTCGTTGTATTGACGTTTTGGAACACACTTCCCGATGCAGGGTCTACAGTAGAGCCGAAACTTCTGATTGGGGTACCACCATTCCTGGTTGCTTTGCCCAGTTTGGCAATTTCCACTGACGCCAGAACCGATGGAGGAATTGGATTGGTACTGGTATTTAATTTCAACGGAATCCATGTACCCGTCCCGTCTGGATTGTAACGGGCAACGTACAAGGTGCCATCCTCAAATAAGGCGCTGTTATCCTTGCTAGTGGGAGAACTGACGGTACCTTTGCTGACGAATTTCCAGGTATGACCTCCGCGTCGGTCATCACCTAAATAAGCAACGAGTTTTTTGCCAGGTTCTACCCGCATGGCAATGTTTTCATGACGGAAACGACCTAATGCTGTGTGCTTACGGGGGCGGAAATTCGGGTCAGCTGGGTCAATTTCAACCATCCAGCCGTATTTTTCTCCGACCAAGCCAAATGCAGCTCCTGTAGTGCCACTGATGTAGCCCGTCTGCGTTCCATTGGAGTTCACAGGTTCGGTCACGCCAACGAAGAAGGTTGAACTGGCTTGAAAGTTCTCCTCAGCAGAAAGGATGGTTCCCCAAGGAGTTGTGCCACCTGAACAGTTGTATCCAGTTCCAATAATTTTGTTACCCAGTCCATCGGAACTCAGGTTAAAGACTTGGGTAGCTGCCGGCCCTGTACCAATCAAATAATTTTGGTCTCCTTTTTGGTAGCTCTTGGAACCCCAGGATGTAATGGACTTATATTGATCGGAACGCTGGCTGTTAATTCCTAAACCGGAAAGACCATGAATGCGCCGATTCTTGGCATCGCTGACAACCGCAAACTTTCCGGCTCGAGCCGATCGCGAAATCCGGACGACAGAGCCGCCAATGTTGTACATGAATTCGCCCAAGAGTTCGAGATTGCTTTTGTCCTTCGGTAAATTTTGCCCGATAACCAAAGGATAGGCATCGGAAAATCCTGCTAGATCGTTTGGAGTCCCCGGTGCAAGGAAGGAGAATGGGTAACCGACGTATTCGTGATTGTTCCAAAGGTAGCCGTCGTTGGGGTTCCTGCCATCAATAGGTACGAAGGCAGTGTAGTCGCTGTTGTAGCCAAAGTATTCATCTTGGTTGGAGAAAACGCGATCGCCCCAACTGACAATCACATAACGTTCATATTCCGGTGGTACTACAACATCATCAACAACATTGTATTGACCCAATCGGACATCATTCGATGAATTCAATACGCTTCCTTGACCGATTCCAGTTGGCAAGTAGCTTTTCTGCTCTTGGTAAATCGGTAAGGGATGGGGTAAACGCACTGGCGTAAATTTCAGAGGTTCAGCCGCTTCGGCAACACCCCAATTACTGCCAAAACGTTTTTCAAACACAGGGGCGAGTACAGCAGCACCAGCACTTGCTCCAAAGAAAGCAAGGAGCTGTCTTCGAGTAAACTTAGACATCGAATTTTCTCTCTTCTTTAGAATCGTCAGAATTAAAAGTTTTGAAAACTCATCTCAATCCCAAGGCGGTAGAGATGAACTTGATATAACTGAACATTCACCTCATAAAAGCTCAGCATTATTACTCAAATCGCAGTTTTTTTTACTGCTAATTGCCATACTTAAAATTTCAGCTTTTTGCTCTTATTCAAGAGGTATAACGCCTGCTCTTAGTTTTCCCTTATCTGGTTTATAGCTCTCTCTACCAGCCCCAAACACTAAAAATATTGATATTGGGGCACAGTTGTAAAAAAATACTACCTTTGTAAAATTAAGGCTTAGTAATCAAGGGTTTAATTTATATTCATACCTTATTAAGGTTGCCTTAACTGTTTAAATTTTTCATGAAGCTTCTATAAAGTTGCAATCCCGATGGACAAAAATTGCTAATTATTTTATTGGCAGAGCTTATCTTTCTCTGCATTTAAATTAAAGACTAACGAATGAGGGGCACTCTATGAGTCGCACTATCGGGTTTACTACGATTGCACTTATTACAAGTTTAGCCTTCCCTAGTACTGTGAAGGCTGCAACTTTAAATGGCGGGTTTGAAGATGGCTTCAACGGCTGGGAAACAATAGGCGACTACCGAATCGAAACTTCAGCTTTTGGCAGTGGCCCAGTAGAAGGAATGTCTCAAGCTTTTCTATCAACGGCATACAACGAAGTTATTGGCCTTGATGAGGATTTTAATACGATTATTGGTGGCAACGCTGTACCCGTAACGTTTATCAGTGCTTTTCCGAGTTTGGAGGAATTCTTGGGAATATCGACCTTCTTTGGAGACAACTCTTTAGATAGCATTGCTACAGCGGAACCTATTGAAGGTTCTGCCATTAAGCAAAGCTTTACAGCACAAGCAGGACAGGTACTTTCTTTCTCCTGGAATTTCCTTACCAATGAGTCGGTCGAGCAAGCGGCTGTTGATGATTTTACCTATCCTGATTTCAATGATTTTGCTTTTGTATCGATTCAATCGGAGCAACCTAACTCATCCAACCAGTTAATTAGTTTAGCGGATACAGGTTCAAATTTTAGTAACTCTTCTACTAGCTTTAGTAACGAGACGGGGTTTCGCAAATTTTCCTACAAAGTTCCCACCACGGGGACTTACACTTTAGGCATTGGAGTTGTGGATGTGGGAGAACCTACACGAACTTCAGGAGTTATAGTTGATAACGTGGACGTTCCTGAACCAGGCTCTGCCTTGGCACTGTTGGTTGGAGGAGCTTTGGGAACTATTTCAATGCGGAGGCGAGGTAAAAAGAAAACGCAACGGTGAAGATGAATGATGAAGAATATAAAAAGTATCGCAATCCTAAGGATTCTTAACTCATCCCCCGCATAAATGGCAAGGTATGCAAATGTCATTGGTCATTAGTTACTAAGGACTCTCGGACTTTCGTACTAAGGACTCTCAAGGGCGGACGGCGTTCGTCCGATTCTTGAAAGAGATGGGCGCGAGTCTTCGCCGCTTCTTCTGTGAGAATGACTTTGGATGGTAATCTAGCTAAGTGTTAGTTATACCTATTCTCCTAATGAGTGAAAATCATCGCTTCTGCCTTCGGTCATCTGCTTTTTTGGGACGACTGTATATTGCATTTTATAGAGAAATGGTAGTAGCCTCTCACACATGACATAGGACTGCTATATTCATAATTCATAATTCATAATTCATAATTCATAATTCATAATTCTAGTCATCCCTAAAACCTGGGTCGTTTTGAAAGTTACTTCTTCTAGGTGCTCCTATGAAAGGAGTTTGAGGTGTAGGGGTAGCAGGAGAATCGTAAAAGCCGAGCAGCATTCCAGAACTAGTGACAAAATATCGAGTCCAGCGGTATATTCTAGAATCGCTTTGCCACTGAGAGCGAGAAACTTTTGAACGCAACAGCGGAACTATCTGCCCTTGGTGTTCCCCTGAAACGATGATAGAAATTTCAGTTGCTTGAGGATTGTATGCAAATTCCTCATCGATCGAGATTTTCGCTAAATCTTGCGCTTGATCGAGGAGGTTTTCAAAGGATTGACCGCCATCCAAGTTGAGGAGAAAACTACGTTCTATTGGTTCAGCTGAAGCAATCGAGATCGGGGTTACTAAACAACTGACGAGTAGAATAATACCCCAGAGGAGGCGATGATAGACACCCATTGGCTTGGCTGTTATTACTGGACTTGCGCTAGTTAGGTTAACAGCCAAGAATTAAACGGCCACTAACCTCTGGTTAAGGAAGTTGAGCGAGTTGACTCGATGTTCAGATAGGGTTCTTCCCTTGACAGAATTCTAAAATATGATGAGCTGTGAGCTGAGGCTGCTCAAGGTGAGGGACATGGCCGCAATTTTCGATCCAAATCAGTTGAGAATTTGCGATCGCATCCTTAAACTTGTAGGCATCACCTGTACCCAAAATGCGATCGCACTTTCCCCATAAAATCAGAGTTGGCTGTTTAATATGCGACAATTTCTCCCCAAACGAGGTGTAACCCCCGCTTTTGGTAAACGCAATCAACGCTTGCTGCCATCTTTGTGACTTGAGATGCAACGCCGCACACAATTGAGCATCCAGAGAGGCAAAGCTCTGATCGTGGTAAGCATTAATACTAATTCGCTGACGAACTTTTGGGTTCCTCAAAAATGCTGTCGCCAGATAGCCTAAGGGGGGAAACATAAACTTGCTAATATTAGGGCCTGCTGTATAGCCAGCGCTGTCAACTAGAACTAACTTTTCCACAGACTGCGGGTAGGAGAGGGCAAAGTCAATCGCAGCTGCCCCTCCCATCGAGGCACCCACCAAAATCATCGGTTTACCAATTAACGTTTTCCAGAAATAGTAGAGATGGGTTTTAATGGCATCTGGACTAAAGGAAATTCCTGGCAACCGTTCTGTAAAACCAAAACCCAATAAGTCCACTGTCCACGTCTCATTCTCAGCAGCAAGCAGGGGCAGCAGACGCCGAAACTCGAACACCGAGCCATCAAAGCCATGAAGTAACACGATTGGCGTTCCACCACTGCCTTGGCGCACGTAAGTCGTTAGTACTGACTGCTGGCTTAGGGAAGTGGTAATCGGAGTTTGTTCGATGCTCTGAGCTAGAGCAATGGATGTAGATTCGCTTAACTGAGCAATTTCAGTGGGGAGAAAACTAGGAAACATCAGAGTTAGAAGTTAACAAAATTATGAATTGTGAATTATGAATTATGAAAAAAAAACCAATTCATTCCTGGGTTAGAGCCATCCTCCAAAGATTGGTAAGCCAGAGGTTGGAAGTCTTGAGGTTCGTGTAGAGACGTTTAATGCTGTACACCCTGCTACCCAAACCGATACAACATTTGTACAAATCTCTTTTCACGGGTTTCCTCTTCGGAAAGCCAGAAG
>JBFLZA010000202.1:0-12901 GCA_040756535.1 Cyanobacteriota bacterium | reverse complement strand
GCTCTAAACCCCGAACAAATCTAAATTTCTGCAAATTAAGGCACTTTTTTGGAGATTTTTTCTCATAATGAAAGTGTATTACAAGAGCTTGCTCTCAGTCTAATAAACTGAGGCAGGATAATAGCCATGAATTCTGCTCTGAGCAATAAGCTGGGCAGAGTAGTGGAAGCTGTTTTTTTTAGCATTCATTCTCAAAAAAGCACTTTACTCTCCATTACGGCAATTTTATTAGCCGTTCCACTAACTAGCACCAGCTTTTCTTTAGAAAATCCTTTTTCCATTAAATCTATAACTCTGGATTTTCATCATTCCAAACCTGACTATCAGAAGGCGTTTTCAGATAAAAATTGTACTTTTTCCCAAGCTGTAGTTTTAAGAAACACTAAAACCTATGGAATTTTTGGCGATGACGAATTTGATACGCTTGTTTGTGGATATTTAGTAAAAAGAAAAATTGAGGTTTTTGGAGAGCAGCAGACTAATGCCTATTTAAGAATTGTTGAATTTTCTGATAATGGGTTCAAAAACAGTATTAACCAAGGAGTTCAGGAAGGAAATACAGTCAACTTTGTAGAAAATGGGAATTATGACTTTAATTTAGGGTGTTGGCAAAACGGAAAAATCGTTAGGGATGAAAATGTAAACACCAACTATATAGATAACTTAACTCAGGAAAAACTTGCCAATTCCTCTCCCAATCAACCTGTTTCTGTTATTCTTTCTTTTGGGAAGCATAGTGGCAGCAATTGTTGCTGTTTAAGCTTAGCTGAGCAAATAAGGATATACCAATAATGAGGCTCTATTAAATTGCTTTAATATCTTCTGGGAAGTGTTGGTAGAGTTAATCTAATAGGGACAAGTTAATTTGAAACGTTTTCCAACCGCTGTTGTTGCCACAAAATTGTATTGTTGAGTGGAGCAGAGGCGATCGCTCTCTTCTGTGTACCCATACAATGGAATGACAAGGGTAACCTTACAGACAAGCATAGGGTTCCAATCTAGCTATATTGAAGCGATTGAAGTATTTAGTTCCGCAAAGTTAAGTGGGTGAGCTCATCCACGAGGTAGAACTGCGATCGCTGTTACTAACGAACTATTTGCGATCGCACCCATTCCCTAAACTCCCGCAGTCGAGCATTTTCACCTTTTTGAGAGTCGAGTTGCATAAATCGTGCTAATTCCTTTACTGGAAAAGACCCAAAAGCCAGACTGGTTTCAGATTCTACATAACCTGTATCAGTCAGAATGTTGACTGTAAGTTCGCCTTTTTGCCAACGCCAAACCTCAGGCACTTTGAGTTCGGTATAGACTGTCATCTTATCAATTGATGAGTGAGTTACATCAATCTCAATTGCTAAGTCGGGGGGTGGGTCAACCGCAAGGTCAATTTCTAACTTGTCGCGAACTAAGGCTTCGTTTTGAATGTAGAAACATTCATCAGCTTCTTTGCCAGTAGCTTTGGGTTTTGAACGCCACGTTGTTGATTTCACTCCTCGAATTTCTAATCCTAGTTCTTCTGATAGTGCTGCTACGATGCGACCAAGTGTCCAAGCATAGGTTTCATGTTCTGGTAGGGGGGTCATCAGTTCTAGGGTTCCCTTGTAGTAAGTCATGCGAAGTGCTGGATGTTCCGCAAAGAGTTCTAGAAGTTTCTCATACATTTCCCAGCTGATGTCATTCAAGACAAGGTGGGAACCTATCGTTGGTGGCGTTGCTGGGGTTAGAGTTTGAGCCATGATTTGAATTTGAGTATTCATCTGCTTACAAATTTAAGCCAATTGCTTGAGCTTGTAGTTTAAGCCTTGGCGAAAGAGCGATCGCACGTTGGCAAAGAGAGACGCGGATCACATATACGATACCTACCCTAAAGGAACTATTTTATTCCTGTGCTTCGGAGCGATTGCGCGTAGTGCAACAGCAAAGCTGATCGCACGTTTGACAAGAGAGGCGCAACGCACCCGCCGATACACAAAGGCGATCGCTTACACCTCCGGTTCAATTCCTGCTGCTCGCAACTGTGCCGCCAACCGCTCTGCTCTTTCCTGACCTGTCAATAATAAATTCCCTTGCGCGTCCCACCAACGCAACCACGGTAATTCTAAATTTTGATAGTAACCTTGCCAAATTCCCAACTCAACTTTCAAGGGGGAAATCGGGTAATGACCTCGCTCATTTGCTGGCAATAACTGGTACTCACCATCCACCAAATGATACACTTCGACGCTGGCACGCTTGACTTCGTAAATTCCGTAGAACGCTGGACGAATCACTTGTTCATAAATCCAAAATTTTCCAGGCTTTTGTTGTGTTTCTCGGTCAGTTAGAGATAGAGGGGTTTTGTCCCGTTCCTCGGAACCGTCTCCTGATACAAACTCTAAAACAATCAATGGTGCAATCAGCTCTTGCCACAACACATAAGAACGTCGAACTTCATTATTAAGTTTGGGTGGGACATTTGGCACGTAAAACCAATCAGGTGCTTCTGCTCCTCGTTCTGGTGGATCAGTTAAACGCCAGTAAATTCCACAATCTTGACCAATGCAATATTGACCATTGGGATGACGCTTTTGGAGTATGGGTTCAATCGAATCTGTTAAGAGAATGCTTTGGGGATGCTCCTGAAAATTTTTCACAAAAGTACCATCTGACTCTGGCAATTGGGTATGGTCAGGTAGGGCTGTAGTTACGGTTGGTGGGTTGGCAGCAGAAGTCATAGGAGTACTTATACAGCAAATCTAGCTTCATCGTACTGCGATTAATCTTGATTGGAGGCTTGAAGGAGAGCGATCGCATACATGATACAGAAATGCGATCGCACGTTGGGGAAGATAGACGCGATCGCCTCCACCGATACTCCAAACGCGATCGCTCTTTGTATATTGGACTTAGGGCAAAAGAATTATTCAGATAAAGTCCATGTCCACCTATAACGAAGTACTCAGTCAAGTTCAAAGCCTTACCTCTGATGAGCAACTGCGGCTGTTGGAAGAATTAGCGGCGCTGGTTCGTCGTAAGGTAATGTCGGAGCATCAGCCTCGCATCCTAGAAATACAAAGGGTAAGTAAAGACAAATGGCGAGGATTTTTACCTAAGCGTGTAGATGCTCTAGACTTTCAAAAGTCAATCAGACAAGAATGGGGTGAATAATAGTTATCTGCTCGATACAAACATTCTGATTTATTACTTCAACGATGACCCAGCCGTGCAGCCTATTTTTGAGGAAATTCAAGCTGGCGGTGCTGTAGGATTCTACTGCTCGATTAGTTGGGTGGAGTTGCTATGCTACCCCAATTTAACTGAGGCTGAGGCGAATTTGATGCGAGAGTTTTTGAGAACTCTTAGCTGTGTATCGTTGACAGAATTAGTTTTAGACTGTGCCGCTGAAATCCGGCGTAATTATCGTGTTAGGTTAGCAGATGCTTTAATAGCAGCTTGCGCGTTGGTTGAGGGTTGTACGTTGGTGACTCGCAATGTTGAGGATTTTAGGCGTGTTGATGGGTTGAGTATATTGAATCCATTTGAAGATGGTTGATTGATGAGAATGGCGATCGCACTTTGGGCAAGATAGACGCGATTGCATCTACTGATACAGGAAAGCGATCGCACATTAGGAAAGAGAGACACGGAACACATCCACGATACAGAAACGCGATCGCACATTGGGGAAGAGAGACGCGATCGCACGTTGGGGAAGATAGGCGCGATCGCACTTCAGTCTTCATCAACTAGGCGAACATCAAGCGACCTTTCGGTTCTCCGAATCGGACGCCCTAACTCCTCGGCAGTTTCAATCCACTCCTGCATAATAATTTCTACATTTTGCAGTGCTTCTTGATAAGTGTCGCCATCGGCAGCGCAACCTGGTAATTCTGGTACTTCGGCAATAAATGCTTGGTCTTCTTCGCTCCAGTAGAGGATGATTTCATAGCGAAGCATCATCTTGACTTCCTATCTGGTACTTGAGAATCCCTAATAAGTCAGGATGCTAACGTGAATACTCAGAAAATAACTCTGAGAATTCACGGATTCATCTACACTGAGTTGAAATTTTTCAGTGAATTTACTGAACTTATTTTTATTACATTTTTGCATAATTAGGGAAAAGTAACGATTTTTATTTTGTCCTCTTGAGTAATCAAGATTTACTTTATTAAGTAGAGCAATATATGGCTATTTTAGTACCAGATCCGGAAGAAATCAACAGCTTACCGCAGGGGCTTACAGAAGGGGAAAGATGCCTCATGGAGGCTTTGTGCCAAGCTCTTGACGATAACTGGACTGTATATGTTCAACCTCACTTAAATGGTCTTCGTCCAGATATTGTGATTTTCAATGAAAATGCTGGCATTGGGGTTTTTGAGGTCAAAGATTGGAACTTAGATTCTTATCAAATTATTGTTCATGAGGATGGTGAGTATGACTGGCAGGTTCGTGATTGGGATACAGGAAAATGGGTGACTCGATCTCAAGAAGATTACTGTCCACTGAAACAAGTTGAAAAGTATCGTCAGTCTATTTTTAAATACGAAATCCCACTTCTGGACGCTAAACGACTGCTTGACCGGAGTGTTCATAGTTTAATCCAGCCAATCGTCTACTTACACAAGCATACAACTGAAGATGTAAGACAAAGGCTTAAGCCTATCCTTAAGCAGTACTCAAACGTATTTGGAAACAACATCCTCAATCCGAACTTTTTGCGAGGAATTCTAAGAGGATGTGGTCTTCACCCCCGTCCTAAGTTCAAAGAATTGATGCAGGAGATTGGGTTAGCCGAGCGATTAGCGAATGCACTGGCTTACCCTAAACACGGTGGTACAGATATTCAAAATCTATTAGCGCCTTTTAACAAGAAACAGCTAGACTTACTGCCTAATGAATCGAGAAGCCGTAGAGTATTCGGTGCCGCCGGCTCTGGTAAAACATTTGTGCTAGTTCACAAAGCCGTTAACGCTGCTAAAGAGGGAAAAAAGGTTCTCTTGGTATGCTTTAACATCACGATGGCAAACTACCTGCGCGATTTAGTTACTCGCCTAGCCCGTCATTACGGTTCACATTACCACCGAAATATTGAAGTAGGACACTTCCACCGTTTTTTTCCATATCTAGAGGAAAACCCAGAAGTAGATAAACGGAGTATGAAACAGCCAGTAGATGTATTGCTTATTGATGAAGGACAAGATTTTGAACGGTCTTGGATTGAAAAGCTACAAACAATAGGTGCTGCTGGCTATCATCTTATGTTTTGCGAAGATGATCGGCAGAACATTTATGGTAAAAATATAGAGGAAAGGGAGTCAATTCCAGGAATCAAAGGTCGTCGTAATATACTCAAAGAGTCTTATCGAATTCCAGAACAAACCGCGAAACTTGCTAATGCTCTCGCTACTTGGGCTAAACAAGAGGGTGAGTCGGGAGCTGTAGAGTCTATAAAGTTCGCTCAAGGTAATGTGTTAGTGCGTAACCTCTGGTTCGATAGTACAAAAGATGAAATAGCGAATGTCATACAAGAAGACATTAGAAATCTTGTTCAAGATAAAAATACTGCTCGTGCGGACATAGCTATCCTGGTATGTACGGTCAAGGACGGTTGGCAGGTGTGCCAAGTTTTAGATGAGCTTAAACTGCCGAAACCACAGTGTAACTTTGAGTCTAGAGAAGAGCATAATCAGCTATATCAGCTTTACGGGCAGAATAGGGAAATTTTTAAGGAAAAACTAGACGAACTACGGCGTGGCTATAAGGCTGGATTCTGGATGCAAGGAGGCAGGATTAAAGTCTGCACAATACATAGTTTTAAGGGTTGGGAACTGAGTAATATTCTTGTATTTTTTAATCCCGAAGAAGAACAAGAACGAGCTAAAGTACCACTGCTCTACACAGCTATTACAAGAAGTCAGCAAAATTTGACTATCTACAATGCTGATCTCAAGCTGAGTCAGTTTGGAAAAATTGCTACGTCAGAAAATTATAGCGAACAGCACCCTAGCCAAAGGTAAATTCTTCCTGTTTAAGATGCCCAATAGGTTGGTTGAAGTTGGCGGTTTAGATTGTCAATTTTGAATTATCTAGCCCCTGTAGAGATATTGCATTCAAAATCTCTACAGGGGTTCAAGCTACGACTATTCTATTCCTTCAATTCGGTCTTCAACCTCCTGATACAACTCACGCAACAACTGCAAATTACTCTCACTCGTCTCCCAATACCCACGACCATTCACTTCCAGCAACGTCGAGACAACCTTGCGGAAGGAATGAGGATTCAGGTTCATCAACCGCTTCCGCATCTCTTCATCCTGGATAAACGTGGTATTCGTATCCTCGTAAATCCAGTTATCGACAGCACCAGCCGTTGCAGACCAACCCATCGTATTCACCAACCGCTTCGAGAGTTCCCGCACACCCTCATAGCCGTGACTCAGCATTCCCTCGTACCACTTGGGATTGAGTAGCTTTGTCCGGGCATCCAGACGCACGGTTTCGGAGAGGGTGCGGACTTGGGCGTTTGCCGTTGTGGTATCGGCAATGTAAGCAGCAGGCATCTTGCCATCTTCCCGCAGAGTCGCAACGATTTTTGTGGGGTCGGAGTCGAAGTAGTGCGATACATCCGTGAGGCTAATCTCAGACGAGTCGAGATTTTGGAACGTGGCATCGGCGGTTTTGAGGGCTGTCTCAAAAATCTTCCGACTCTGTTCCATTGTGCCTGGGTTGTCGGAAGTGAAAGCAAAGGACTTCCGCGCCAGGTACATATCCTGCAACTCAGACTCGCTTTCCCAAGTGCTGTTTTCTACTGCCAAATTGACGTTGGAGGAGTAGGAACCAGAAGCATTGGAGAAGACGCGAGTGGCAGCTTGCCGCAGATTAATCCCCATTTCCTCTGCCTGTTGCATGGCGTGTTTGCGGATAAAGTTCATTTCCAAAGGTTCATCCGCCTCTGCTGCCATCTTCACCGCTTGGTCGAGGAGGTTCATTTGGTTGATGAACAAGTCACGGAAGACGCCGGAACAGTTAATTACAACATCAATCCGAGGACGCCCCAACTCTTCTAGAGGAATCAGATGCAGCTTGTTGACTCGTCCCAAGGCATCGGGTACTGGCTTGACGCCAACCATCCACATGATTTGTGCCAAAGATTCCCCGTAGGTTTTGATGTTATCCGTACCCCAGAGGACACAAGCAATCGTTTCAGGCCACTTCCCGCCATTTTCATAGCGTTGGCGTTCTAGCAGGCGGTCTACCACAATTTTGGCTGATTTAACAGCCGCTGTTGTCGGAATCGACTGTGGGTCGAGGGCGTGGATATTCTTGCCTGTAGGTAACACATCGGGGTTGCGGATGGGGTCGCCACCAGGCCCAGGGATGACGTACTCACCTTCTAAGGCTTTCAGCATTGCCCCTAGTTCGTTATCCGCAACAATTTGCTGGAGGCAGAATTCCAGGTACTCAAACAAGGGTTTTAGGACTTGGGTATCAACCTTGGTGTAACCTAAGTCGTGCATGGCTTCAACCCAAGGCTCTTTTTTGCCCATGTTGAAGAAGTTGAGCTTGGAGACTTTGGAAACGCGACCATCCGCATCGGTTTGGGCTTTTACCAAGGCTGCAACTGCTTCGCGAGTCGCTAGGGTAATCTCTTGCAGCAACTGGACATCGGCTAAAACACCTTTGTCATTATTGATGTAAATTTCATCAATATTCCGCCCGATGCTATTGGCGATAATCCGAGGTAAACTCAGTATTTCCTCTTCAGGACGGTCAAGTCCGGCGATATTGACTAAAGTTGCGATCGCTTCTTCTGCTGTCGGTGGCTTTCCAATCACATGCAACCCGCATGGTAGCAGCCGCGCTTCAATCTCCATCAGCTTTTTGTACACCAACCCGACTAGCGTATCCCGTTCCTCTGCCGTCAGTTCGCTAGCATCTTTCTCCGGTAAGGCGATATCCTTATCCAGATTCACCAAGCGGCACTTGTCCATAATGGTGTTCACAATCGGGACACCGCGACCCGTATCTTTCAGGGTTTGGTAAGACGCAATTAATTCACTCAGTTCCTTTAATCCCTTATACAATCCAGCATTCTCAGCCGGAGGTGTAAGGTAGGAAATCGTCGCGGCATAGCTGCGGCGCTTGGCAATCGTCGCCTCACTGGGGTTATTTGCCGCGTAGTAGTAGAGGTTGGGGGTGGAACCAATCAAGTTATCGGGGTAACAGGTTCCTGACATCCCCATCTGCTTACCCGGCATGAATTCCAAGGAACCGTGTGTGCCGAAGTGCATTACGGCGTCAGCTTTCCAAATTTTTTCTAAATAGGTATAGTAAGCGGCAAAGCCATGATGGGGGCTAGCAGAACGGGAGAACAACAGCCGCATGGGGTCGCCTTCGTAACCAAATGTAGGCTGAACCCCGATGAACACATTACCGAATTGCTTGCCGTAAACCAAGAGATTTTGTCCATCACTGTTGAGGTGTCCCGGAGGTGGCCCCCAGTTTTCCTCTAAGCGTGTGGAGTAAGGGGTGAGTTCTTCATACTCCGGCACAGACATCTTGTAGGCAATATTCAGTTCCGGACTGCTGTACTGCGCTTGGGCGTCGTGGATGACTTCCTGCATCAGCGCCTCGGCTGATTCTGGTAAGCTTTGGACATCATACCCATTGTGCTTCAGAGCTTCCATGACCTTGTAGATGGAACCAAACACATCCAGGTAAGCGGCAGTCCCCACATTGCCCTTATCCGGCGGGAAGCTGAAGACGGTAATGGCAACTTTCTTATCTAATTTGGGTTTGCGGCGCAGATTTGCCCATTTAAAGGCGCGTTGGGCGATCGCTTCTATCCGATCTTGGAGTGCGATCGCTTTTCCGGTTGTGCCATCTCTACCTGATAGAATAATTGGCTCGATCGCTCCATCTAATTCAGGAATGGCAATTTGCAACGCCACTTGAATCGGGTGTAAGCCTAAATCGCTATTCTCCCACTCCTCTGTGGTTTGGAACACCAAAGGCAGCGCCACCATGTAAGGGCGGTTCAACCGTTTTAATGAGTCAATGGCTTTAGGATGGTCTTGCCGTGCCGGCCCTCCAACCAAGGCAAATCCCGTCAGTGATACAACGGCATCTACCAAAGATATCTTAGCGGTTGGCTCATAGAAGTACGCATCCACCGGCTTCGAGAAATCCAGCCCCCCGGCAAATACGGGAATCACACGAGCTCCCATGGCTTCAAATTCCTGCACCATTGCCACATAATGGGCATCATCCCCTGTAACCAAGTGGGTTCGTTGCAACACTAACCCAATACAGGGAGCCAGGGGGTCTTTCAAGTCAGCGGAGATATCCTTGCGGCTGCTGTACCAATTCAGGTACTCCTTGACATCCTCATACATCGCAGGTGCGAGAGGGTGCCAAATCCCCATATCTGGATAAACGACTGGGTCTTTAAAACTCAGATGACGCCCCTTCATGGCATATTTATCGGCTAGCATCAGCAGGAAGTTCTCCAAGTTATCGGAGGAACCCCCCAGCCAATACTGGAAGCTGAGCATGAAGTTACGCGCATCCTGTGCTTTGTCCATCGGTAGGTACTTCAGGACTTTGGGCAAGGTTTGCAGTAGCTTCAGCATCCCGTCTTGGAAGGAAGAACCGGATTTCTCCTTGCGCTTCCGCATAAATTGTGCGATCGCACTTTTTGATTGTCCCAGTTGCGCCATTGAGAAGCTACCCAACTTATTCAGGCGCATCACTTGGGGCATCGAGGGAAAGATAATAGCAGCGTCTAAGCGATCGCGGTGCGGTTCGACTGCCGCCACCACCTTATCAGCCAGGTCTTCGATAAAGATTAGGGAAGCAATGAAGATATTGGCTTTGGCCATATCTTGCTGAAATTCTTCATAATTCTCAGGAGAGCGGAGTTCCTCGATCAAGTAACCGCTGATTTCAATCGCTATATCTGAATGGTTTTTGTTAATTGAGCGAACAGCACCGGACAATGCACTCTGATACTGTGGCTCTAGCACGACATAGACCACCTTAAGCAAATGACGCCCATTAAGGTTATCCGGGATAATTCGGCGAATGGTGGACTTGACGTGAGTGAACATGCGGTAAGGCTCCTTATGATGCGCGTTCTCTTCTCATCAGCTGAGGTTTGAGGAGTAAGCCACTCTTTGAGTAAGGACTCAATCTTCAAGAGCTCAGTTTGTATTTGGCAACATAAGTGTTTTTACCAAAAAATGCTTACCAGATGGAGGTTTGAGCCCATATCTGACACAATTCGATAGGATTTTTGAGAAATTTGTTTACATTACTTTACAAATATTGAAGTAATCACTTACAATATTGCGTTAAAAAATTTAATACTAATATATTTGACAATAAACACAATAAATGTATTTATTGTGCCTGCTTTGAGTAAAAACTGAGTGAATCCATAAAAATGGCGTCCCCTAAACTCTCACAAGGGCTTCCTGCGATAACCTAATACAGGTAGCCTGCAAGCCGATAAGTAAAGATAAGTAAAAACATTCTCAGTTCTTTGAATTGCCAAGAGCAGAAATTTTTCTCTCCTGACTCCTGACTCCTGACTCCTGACTCCTGACTCCTGAATTCTGGCTTCTGGCTTCTGCCTTCTGACTCCTGACTCCTGACTCCTGAATTCTGACTTCTGACTTCTGACTTCTGGCTTCTGGCTTATTTTCAAATTAGCCGTTGTCTAACCTTACCAGCTTCCTTACCAACGACTCCTTCTTAACGACATACACTTCTCTCGCTTTGTTATTGACAGTTTCGATGCTCAATACAGCATTGGTGAAGCAAAGAACAGGCGTGACGTTTCTCAAACGCTTGATTTTCTTAACTGCCAATGCTTGGTTTGTAACTTGCTGAAGTAAGTCTTGCTCGAAGTTAGAGGCTTGTTTCCAATCGCGGCGTTTCAATATGCCCTCATCAAAGAAAACTTCACCTTGATAAGACTGAACATTAACAATAAAAGAGTTGTTTTTTGGAGATTGTAAAAATGCATCCACATTTCCTAAGTCAGGAATTGGTAAATTATAGGTAATTTTCCATCCCTGTTCCTGCAAATCTCTTAAGATGATCGCAATAGTCTCTTGCGCTTGAGTGCCTTTCGTTATTGGATTGGGCGACTTTGCCGTTCGAGAACTCTGATGTGCCTGACTAGGAGACTTTTTGGTTCGAGCAGTTCGATGTGCTGGACGGAGAGAGGTAGAGGTTCTAGAAGTCTGACTTGCTGAACTGGGAGATTTGTAGGTAGTTTGCAAGGGAAGTGAAGGACTATCAGAAGTCCATGTTTTAAATCCTTGTATAAAAAATGGCAGTGAACAGGCTACAGCTACAGCAACAACGACTGGGCCTTGTGCAAAGAAGACAGGTGCAATCCATAAGCCAATCAAGAGTGTAGCCGCCGCTTGTACAAACTGAGTTAAAGCATCGTTCCTACGTTGTCGTGCAGCTTCTCCAGTTAAATCGCTATCTGGTGATTTGCTAAAAAAAGCCAGCACACTCTCCCGCCATTGTTTGAACTTTTGCCTGACGTCTGACATCTGTTCCCTGCCACCGTTGAAGATTGTCTTCTTTAGTATGGCTTTTGGAAATGAAGTTATGGGGGAGTCGAATCCGTTAGCATTGGAATCCTTTGTGTTTTAACGCTCCAGGTCACAGAGGTTTTCTCCAAGGTAGCGCTTCGCTACATGGCGTGAACGTAGAGTTTTTGGAGCACAGTTTTAGTTGATTCTTATGCAAACGGACACGATATCAATAGGGGAGAGAGGAGAGATTTTTTCAGAATGACTAATGACACGGAATCCCTTGTCTTGTAAGCGGGGGATGAGTTAATCCCCCTAGACTTTAACGCCTATTTTCCCTATCGCTAAAACCCATAACTCCAGCGAGCACGAGATCCTCGGCAGTCAATGTGAGTGAAACAGGAGGCTGATGCGATACCCCCGCGATCGCCCCACCAGGATTCTAATCGACGATGGGTTTCCTTCGGGTGTATTCCTTGTACCACAAAATCAACTGCATCACCAGATAAGTGGCGCGATCTTGACGCTCCCCCAGCTTTCCGATTACTCACTGGATCTCTGTACCAGGAGTTGATAGTAATTGGTCTTCCGCCCATTAAGTCCCGGACTTGCTCCATGGCATCGGCAACCTTTTTAAACCCTTCTACAATATCGGCTGATACAGGAATTCGGGTTCCATTTTTCGTTGCTTCAGCCCAACTAAAGTGTCCCCCAGGAAGTATGGGTTCACCTAAGTACACTACTCCTAGCTTGGGAACAGTAATCGGCCTACCCCGATCCGGTTCGCTGATTTTCGTTTCTGGCTTGACAACAACGTCTTGCGGTTGGTTGCGATTGCTCTGTTCATCGACTTCGTCATCGAGTTCTAGCAGCATATGAACGGTAGACTCACCTAGCAAATCCGGATAACCCAAATGAAATTTCCGCTTAAACTCGTCAAACGCCCGCTGGGTTTCCTCAAATGTTAGCTTTCCAGGTTTGAGAAATCCACCTTTAACCAGAAGCGTTTGTATCTCCCGTGCCAATTCTCTGTCATTAATATCGTGAATCTGGATGGGACCGGTCAATTTGCTAAGCTTGGGAAATTCCAGTGATTGCATAATCATAATTTTGGTAGTTAACCCTAAATAAACTGTGGACAAGAGACGCCCTCATTGGCTTACTCTCTTCTATATCAATCTCAGGTGGAAAAATCGTGTAGAAAGCAGGTTGACTGATGCAGCGATCGCCACGGACAGTATTACAACTTCTGTATTACAGCGTAACGACTGGTGCGTAAACCTTGGGAAAACAAACTAAGATGCGATCGCTCTTCGGGAGGTGCTAGAGACAACCGTCAAACTTGAGAGGTTCTCAATCATGGAAAT
>JBFLZA010000201.1:0-12925 GCA_040756535.1 Cyanobacteriota bacterium | reverse complement strand
ACCTAAACGAATATCTCTCATCTGGGTTTTAGCAGTAAGAAAGATAAAAGGAATGCTTGCCAGAGCGGGGTTGCCTCTTACAAAAGACAGCACATCGAATCCATCGCCATCTGGAGTCATGATGTCGCACAAAATCAGGTCGAAGTTAGTATTGGATTGCAAAATTGAAATAGCATCTTTTGCAGTAGCTGCTGCTATTGCTTTGTAGTTCAATGCATCTAATATTTCTTCTAAATTATCACGAACTGATGCGTCGTCTTCTACAACCAAGATTCTACTCACGATTACCTCTTTAAGACTATTTAAAAACTCGATAATTATGATTTTGTCCTATAGCTGTCGATAAATCATCAGTGCTTTTACGGATAAAGTTAGACTGAAAAAAAAGACTGTATAATCCCTGCTATCTGGCAGTATTCTGTGTCAAACGTCTATTTGCAAAATAAGTTATTTAATCTTGTGGAGCAGGCATCTCATACCAAATCCAGTAAAAACAACCTTTATTCTTGGACAGGCAGGAGAGTTCTCGAAGCAGGGAGGCAGGAGAGAAAAACACGCTCATTTGGAAAGAGGGGCTATAAATGCGGATTTGGGATTACGTCGTTTCAGCCTGGACAAAAAGCAAAGCATTCGGACACAAAATCTTATAAAGATTGCGCCGAATGCTTTACCCGCATCCAGAATTTCAAGCCCTGAACTAACTTTTTAGGGTAGTAGATGCCCGGTCTTGCGTTTGATAAATTCTAAAATCTTTTGATAAGTATCCGGGTCTTTTTGCTCACCAATGATGATAGGAATAGAACTATCAGGCAACCAAAACGTTATCCTCCCGCTAGGTGAGTAACAAAAACTACTGATGCGGTTGAGATCGATCGCATAATCATTGCGCTCGTAACTCAGGTGAACCCAGGAACCCGACAGTGAGTGAGCCGTTACCTGTTGGATATACTCTAGAACTTGCTGATAACCGTCTGGATTTGTCTGCTGGTTGATGATAATGGGAAGGGTACTGTTAGGCAACCAGAAGGTTATCTTGCCATTTGGAGCGCAGGCGAAAGCACTGAGTCGATCCAGATCGACTACATATTCATTGCGATCATAAATTACTTTGATCCAGTACGCCACACAACCTCCTCGTTGAATATTTTGCCATTGGGGGCATCAGGGAAAGTACTGAGGGGGTTCAGAACAACAACATCTTCATCGCACTTGCGATCGACACTTATCCTCCGACAGGATACAACCTCTTCACTCGAAAGGCGGGTTCTGGCACGACCAAGATTCTGAGTTAACCCACAATCGGCAGCGTTGAGGATACCTCTACTGAAGAGGGGTTAATTGAAGACGTGTTGGGAACGATGCTGCCGTCAGCCAGTGGCTTAGCCATCGGCTCTTCGTCATGGGCGGCGCGTCCTGCGGCTTGTACAAACCCTTTAAATAAAGGGTGGGGAGTACTAGGTCGAGAGCTAAACTCTGGGTGGAACTGAGTCGCCACGAAGAAGGGATGTTGCGGGAGTTCAATCATTTCTACTAGACGGCCATCTGGAGAGGTGCCACTAATCACATAGCCAGTGTCTAAAAACAGGTTGCGGTAAGCATTATTAAATTCGTAGCGGTGTCGGTGACGTTCGTAAATTACCTCCTCTTGGTAAAGCAAAAACGCCAGCGAATTCGGGAGCATACGGCAAGGATATAAACCCAATCGCATGGTGCCGCCCAAGTCTACAACATCCTGCTGCTCCGGCAACAAATTAATCACTGGATTGATCGCGTTGGGAGCAAATTCGGCACTATGGGCATCCTTGAGTTCGGCAACGTTTTGTGCCCATTCAATGACAGCACACTGCATTCCCAAGCATAGACCCAGGAAGGGAATTTTATTTTCGCGGGCGTATTGAATCGCAGCAATCTTACCATCCACACCCCGGAAGCCAAAACCACCGGGCACGAGGATGCCGTTAACACCTGAGAGTAAGTGTTCGGCACCGTAAGCTTCAATATCTTCTGAATTAATCCAACGAATGTTGAGGTCGCTACCCATAGCAATCGCGGCATGGCGCAGGGCTTCTACGACAGACAGATAAGCATCGGTTAACCGTATATACTTACCGACAATCGCCACTTCAATTTGATGAGTGGGGCAATACAGACGCTCGATGATTGTTTGCCACTGACTTAAATCAGGTTCGCGTTGCGGCAGTTGCAAGAGTTCTAGCGCTTGCTGGGCTAATCCTTCTCGTTCTAAGTTAAGCGGCACTTCGTAGATACTGCTGGCATCCTGAGACGTAATCACCGACTCTACAGGAACATCACAAAATGCCGAGAGTTTCTCTTTTAATCCAGGCTGTAGCGGGCGATCGCATCGGCAAACTAAAATGTCCGGTTGAATCCCAATAGAACGCAGCTCCTTTACTGAGTGCTGAGTTGGCTTAGTTTTCATTTCGCCAGCCGAGGAAATCCAAGGCAACAGCGTTACATGCATATACAGCACGTTATTGCGACCAACATCCTTACGAAACTGACGAATCGCCTCCAAAAATGGCAGAGATTCAATATCCCCAACCGTGCCGCCAATTTCCGTAATCACCACATCCGGATTGGTGTTTTTCGCGACTCGGTGGATGCGTTCTTTAATTTCATTGGTAATGTGGGGAATCACCTGTACCGTGCCTCCCCGATAGTCACCTCGACGCTCTTTATTGATTACCGCCTGATAAATCGAGCCAGTCGTCACGCTATTGAGGCGCGACATCAACGTATCCGTGAAACGCTCATAGTGCCCCAAGTCTAAATCCGTCTCTGCCCCATCTGCCGTCACAAACACCTCTCCATGCTGGAAAGGACTCATTGTGCCCGGATCGACGTTAATATATGGGTCTAGCTTAAGAATCGAGACTGAGTAGTCACGCGACTTTAAGAGACGTCCTAAGCTAGCGGCGACAATTCCCTTGCCGATGCTAGAGACAACGCCGCCGGTTACGAAGACAAACTTAGTCATAAAATTTTGAAGAAACAAAAATTGTAGAGATTTCCCCGTCAATTGTGCCACACTCTTCGAGTGTTGCTCGTTACAGATGGTTCTTGGTGCCCCATCAATCGGTCAAGCTAGCTATTTTAGCCTTTTTTGGCTTGGGTTGAAGATGTATAACCCCTGGACTTTTCAACTCAAGCTCAAGAGAGCAGCTCCTTGGTGTTCAGTACACCAGGCAAAATATAGACGTAGAAGCCAGAATGCCTCTCTCAATGCTCATTCAAGCGCTCCACCTCTCATGCTGCACTGTTATACACTAACGGTTATCGGTTCAGTAGATGCTACTTGAAAGGTAACAAATTGTGGCTCACTTTTACAGAGTTTTGCTGTCTTTTCACTAAAGGTTTCTCATGGCTAAGTTTTATTCTGAGCTGAATTCCTCTTTACAAGACTTTATTCAGGAACAGAAGCTATTTTTTACAGCAACGGCTCCTCTGCAAGGGCGAATTAATTTATCCCCCAAAGGTATTGATACATTTCGCTGCATCGATAATCAAACAGTTGCTTATCTCGACTTGACAGGAAGTGGCAATGAAACCGCCGCTCACTTAACGGAAAATGGTCGAATGACCCTTATGTTTTGTAGCTTTTCAGAAAAACCTTTGATTTTGCGCCTTTATGGGAAAGGTAGGGTGATTCGATCCAGAGACGAGGAATGGCAATCCTTCTACTCGCTGTTTGATTTTTTGCCCGGAGAACGCCAAATCATCGTTCTGGGTATTGAATCAGTACAAACCTCTTGTGGCTATGGCGTACCGCTTTATGAATTTAAACAAGAAAGGAATACTCTAATCGAATGGGCCGAGAAAAAGGGTGAACAGGGAATTAAAGAATACTGGCAAGCGAAAAATCTAACGAGTATTGATGGACTCCCCACTCAGCTATTGGAAGATTAAGGAAAGCCAATAACCTAGCGCAAATCCTTAAAAAACAACTTGCCATCTGTGTGCATCTGTGTTTATCTGTGGTTTAAATCTCTAATCCTCTTTCCAGATCAGCTCTAGATCTAAGCATAACTTCGCTCTGAAACAAATCGCTGAAATTACGATGAGAAACATCCTGGGACTGGCTCTACTAGGAACTGTGATAATGGCATCTCCCGCATGGGCAGAACAACCCCTTTCCGTTGTCTATCCCCCTCCTAACCACAAAACAACAGCAGAGCGAATTTTTTTCATTGGCACAGCTCCTCAATCAGGGGAGGTATTGGTTAATGGTAAGGCGATCGCACGCAGTCCGGCAGGGCATTTTGCTCCCAGTTTTCCCTTACAACTCGGTGAGAATCTGTTTACACTGCGCTATCAAGGAAATTCGGGAACACAGCAACAAGTCCAGCTCAAAGTCACCCGAACATCCACAACCCCCACACCACCACAAGGGTTAGCATTTAGCAAAGATTCACTGACGCCAGCAGTGGACATGGCGAGAATGCCAGGAGAGCTAATTTGTTTTGGTGCGATCGCACCACCGAATGCTACTGTCTCAGTAAAGTTAGCCAATCAAATTATCCCTCTGCTTCCTCAACCCCAGGATGTCGCACTCCCCGCTAATTCAGCCGCATTAACCCAGCATAATCAACCCACTTCCCGAACCATTTCGGGCCAATACCAAGGTTGTGCGACTGCCCAAACGCCTGCTGAAATGGGTTCACCGCAGTTCCAATTGACAGTGAACGGTAAAACCATCACCCAAGCAGGGCCAGGAAAACTATCAATTCTCTCTCCAACTAAGCTCGAAGTGATAGAAGTTATTAGTGATGCAGGTGTTGCCCGAACCGGTCCCGGCACCGACTATTCTCGCCTCACGCCTCTCCCCAAAGGCACCAAGGCAACCGTGACGGGCAAAGAAGGAGAGTGGGTAAGATTGGATTATGGAGCTTGGATTAAAGCCTCAGAAGTGCGGACTGTTCCGGGTAATGTACCTGTGCGATCGCTGATTCGGAGTATCCGTGCGCGTCAGGTGGAGGGTGCAACAGAAATTCTTTTTCCCTTACAAGTGCCAGTACCTGTCAGTGTACAGCAAGGCGATCGCACGTTTACCCTGACTTTGTACAACACCACCGCGCAGACTGATATTATTCGCCTCGATGATGACCTGTTAATTTCTCGCCTTGACTGGCAACAAACTGTACCCGGTCAAGTACAATACACCTTTAACCTAAAATCTCCCCAACAGTGGGGGTATAACCTCAGATACGAAGGCACAACCCTCGTGCTGTCGCTACGCCACCCACCCAGCGTTAGGCGTCAGGGTGTCAATTCTTCCCCAAATCCCAAATCCCAAAGCTCAAATCCCCAATCCCTAGCCGGCATTAAAATTTTGCTCGATCCGGGACATGGCGGTGCTGAAAGTGGGGCACTTGGGCCAACGAGTTATCCCGAAAAAGCAGTCAACCTTGTGGTGTCAAAGTTAGTGCGAGAGCAACTTCAGGCACGAGGGGCGACAGTGTACATGACAAGAGAAGATGATAAAGAGGTATCGCTGCAAGATCGAGTGGCGATGATTGACAAACTCAAACCTGCGATCGCAATTTCTATTCACTACAATTCTCTACCCGATGCAGGGGATGCCGAGAATACAAAAGGGATAGGAGCTTTCTGGTACAACACCCAAGCTCACAGCCTCGCTGTATTTTTACATAACTATCTTGTGAATCAATTGGGGCGTCCTTCCTATGGAGTGTTTTGGAATAACTTGGCGCTAACTCGTCCCATCACGACTCCATCGGTGCTGATGGAATTGGGTTTTATGAGCAATCCAGTGGAATTTGAGTGGGTAACAAATCCCCAAGAACAGCAGAAACTCGCAAATGCGATCGCACAAGGCATCACCGAATGGTTTTTCTCTGAACAATGAGTTACTGACGCTTGGCGAGGGATGCGGTTAATCTGGATTTAGTTACTATAAAAGCGCTCCTATGTCAAATTCTGTTCCTCCTGATCCCCCCCCCCTCAAGTTGGAGGGTATTGCCGTTTTTGTTGCCTTCACGACCATTAATAGCTTGTTGTATTATTGGGCGTTGAATAAACAACATGGCCAATTCAGCCTCAAAACATTAAGGGATTCGCCTCCTTCACCTCAACCCAAATCGGCATCAGAGGAGTTGCCGGCCCCCAAACCAACCAGTAATGCGCCTGAATCGTTATCCCTGCCCTTAACAGCATCTGTAACAGCTAATGCTCATGTTCCTGAGTTATCATCTCCTTCAACCCCTAGCAGTCTGAGCCCAAAGTGGTCTAAACCTCAAGCAAAACCGCAAAATACCTCGGTAGCTTCTGCTCCAAATACCACACGTTCAGCACCCATCGCTACTGCTCCTACCCCAACTCCAATTGTCGAATTTTCTGATGTCCCCGATAACTCCTGGGCAAGTCGTTCTATTAAAAGCCTCAAGAATCGTAATATAGCCGTAGGCTATCTTGATGGCAGTTTTCGACCGAATCAGTTTGCGACACGAGCGGAATTTGCTGTCATGCTGCAAAAAATATTTGACAGTAAAAATCGACTGAAGGCAGTAGAGTTTAAGGACTTACCTGTTGATTACTGGGCGTCTGATGCTATTAAGAATGTTTGCAAAACGGGGATTTTACAAGGATATCCTGCTAATGATTTCCGTCCTGATCAACCCGTTACTCGTGCAGAGGTTTTGGTTGCTCTTGCTACGGTGTTGAAGCTGAAAACCCCCTCAACACCAGCTAAGACTTTACAAGTTTACAAAGATAGTGACCAAGTCCTTGATTATGCGATCGCTAAAGTAGCTGCAGCACAGGAAGCGGGCCTGATTGCAGGCTACTCCAAGGAAAATTTGCTGGTACCGAATAAACCTGCTACTCGTGCTGAGTTAGCTGCGATGCTTGATCAAGCTTTGGCAATCTCAGGCAAGGAACAACAGGTTAGCACTCGATTTTAATCCGGCAAAAGTTGCATGAGTCACGAGTCCGCAGGAGCATCGGAAAAACTGAGTCCAGAAGAACAATTAGCCACTCCCCAAAAACGTACTGGTGTCAAATTATTAGCCTCATTTCAGGCTGAGATTTGGGTTGTTGTTGACGGAGGGCATTCGCATCCCCCCGATCTTCTGGGTTCTGGGGCTGGGGTTGTGGTATTACAACGTTTGTCTGGGCAGGAAGAGGAATCTGATACGAAGTTGCGTTCAAACATAGTAGTCGAGATAGACGCCCAGACGCCCAGACAAGGGGACGCGGAGAAAATGCATACACTACGTATGAATACAACTGAGTATGAGGGGCATTTTGCGATTGATTGGCAACACTGGAGTTATCCCTTAGAAGGGTGTAGCCATTCAACTGATGCAGAAATTTGGGCAGCCGTTAAAGGTTTAGAACAAGTAGGAACACTAGCTGGGCAAAAACCGATTCATTTGATTAGTGATAATTACGCTGTTAGCACACTCCATACTAAGCTTTTAGTCATTGAGTTAGGGCTTAAGAATGCTCAGCGTTACGCTAAAGAGATGGAAGCTTCCCCATTACGAGATTTAGCCGATCTCTATTTGCGATCGCAACCCTGCCAAATCATTTCCTTACAAGATTTGCAGCCGAAAGGATTTAATTTGGTGTTGCTTGCTGCCCACCAAGCCGCCCATGAGTTAGCGACTCAGGCAAGAATGAGCATTCGTCCGCAAATCACACCTGATGACTTATACACGCAATGGGGCGTTGATGAAGTTTGAATTTGAGTACAAAAACACTAGCCCCATCCCTGTCAATACTAGTTCTCCAGGATTTCTCCCAAAGGCTGTAATAACACAAAAATTAGGGGAGTAGCTTGGCTGTTTAAGTGTATCTGCTTCTAGGATTTTTTATATCAGTCATTTTACAAGTATGGCAGTTCTTAGTTCAGTAGGGGCACGGCAATGCCGTGCCTTTACCGTATTCTATGCTTGTCTAAAACTGCTATATATTTTTGTCAGAAAAACGGTAGTCAATCATACGAAAATTTTCTAGTTTAGCCGGATTCAGGTAAAGCGATCGCAAGAGTACCCTTCAAGGGTACTGTAGACCTTTATTAGACTTTGCCACCATAACGAACATGAACTCTAATCAACCAGTCGCTCAGTTATTGGATTTAAAGGTACGTTATGGAACACGATCAACCCATTGGGCTGTCATTAGAACAGCAATTCACGCTCCGAGCTTTTGAGGAGCAAATTAAGCCAATTAGCCTTGAACAAGCCAAGATTCTTTTGTCTGATTTATACAGACAACTACTGTTACGTGAGTCTTACTTCAAAGACTTTATCAAACAAAGCTTGCTCCCAGATTTTCCAGTGGAGTAATAGATAAAACTATCCGGAGCAACTAGACACCGTTCTGAAAGACACAACAAACAAGGCGGTTAGAGTTAAGGTTTATCGACGTAAACAGATACAAGATATACAGTTTTTAACCCGCTGCTCAGTCAACCCGAACTCTCCTCCTTGAACTCAATAAAGGAGTTTCCCATGCAACGACAAATGTGCTGGCTATCTAGCTTTGGTACGAACGAGCAAAAAATTTTACATTTACGGACTGCCCCTCACGAAGCTTGGCGTCCCTATACAACCTTCCCTCAATATTCTGTACCAGATTACCGTATAGCACACGGTTCCAAAGGTTGGGCAACCTATCAGAAACTGAGGCAGGAGGGTTGGGTTTTGGTACCCAGTTCAACAGAAACCGCTAGCGAGTATGAAGAACTCGCAAGCTCAAGAGTTACGGCAAAATGCACAGTCGATTAAGACTCAGCAACCGTAGCTTGGAAGTCACGGCAACAAGAAAAAAGCCCGCGACGGTGCGGGCTTGGTTTCAATAATTTATATTTCTAGAAAGAATTTCTAGACAGCAATGTGATAAGGACTAGTCAACTTATCCAACTGCTGCACCAACAAGCTGAGGAACAAACCCACATCCGTAACGACGCCGACGGATTCAATAGAACCGCGATCGCTCAATTTTGTCACCACGGATGGGTTAATATCCACACAAACCATCTTCACCCCTGAAGGTGTCATATTCCCCACTCCAATGGAGTGCAGCATCGTGGATAGCATTAAAATCATGTCCGCCCCTTCCAGCAGATTGGCATACTCCGCTTGAGCCTTGAGTAAATCCATCTGCGTATCCGGCAGAGGGCCATCATCACGGATCGAACCCGCTAAAACAAAGGGCACATTGTTTTTCACACACTCGTACATCACACCCTTGGTGAGTACACCTTGCTCAACGGCTGCTGCAATGCTGCCACAGCGACGGATGAGGTTGATAACTTTTAGATGGTGCCGATGTCCGCCGTGAACGGGTATTCCTCGCGTCATATCCACGCCGAGGGAGGTTCCCATCAAAGCTTGCTCGATATCGTGAACAGCGATCGCATTTCCCCCCAGTAACCCCTGCACGTAACCGTCTCGAATCAGGCGTCCTAGGTGTTGGCTTCCCCCGGTGTGAATCACAACCGGCCCGGCTGTCACGACCACTTTACCGCCTTGATCACGGAGTTGGCGTAGTTCCCAAGCAATTTGCTCGACCACCAATTCTACCCGGCGTTCGCTGGAAACACCAGAAGCCATGAAGCTGAATTCCTGAGTTTTACGCTGTTCGCGGGACTCCGGTTTGCGGATTGTGCGAATTCCTTCGACACCAACAACCACCTGTTCGCCCACTTTCAAATCCCGGAGGAGTTTACATTGAGCTACTGGGCCATCAGGGGTGTGGGTAATCGCGATCGCACCGTCCATCCGTTGATTTTGTACCGTCACCCACTCACTGTTGATTCGTACCTCTGTCGGATAGATGGTGGTGACATAAAAGTCATCAGGAGCCACACCGTCTTGAGGAACGGGTTCTAAGTTAGTATCGCAGAGCTCTTGAGGAAGAGTCACAGCCCCCAAATCGATCAGTTGGCTCATGATGTCTTCCATCAGCTCATGGGATGGAGCTGACACCTTCACCTGTGCATTTGAAGTACTTTGCCGTTGTTCTCCCAACTCGAAGTTGAGAACCTGGAAACTGCCCCCATTTTCCACAACCAAATCCAAGGCTTTGCTGATGAGGCCAGAGTCTAGGAGATGCCCTTCCATGCGAATGATGCGGCTTTCCACCGGTTCATTGGCATGTGTTTCGGTGCGAACTGGCTCGGTGACTCGCAGTGTCAGGCACTTGGCGGCACCCCCTGCTTTCAAAAATTCCGTGAGGGGTGTTTCAACCACTTCAAACCCAGCGTCTGCAAGGCGCTTCTTGAGAGCATCGCTGGCTTTGTTCATCACCACAATTTGGTTGATATTCACCGCATTGCAGGCGAAGTTCACCGCATCCGCTTCCTCAATCGCAATTCGCTTCTCCGGCGACACTCGCATTTCAATCAAGCGGTTGGAGTAGGCGTCAAAGGCGGGTGGGTAGTAAAGTAAATAGCCACCTGTAAGGGGACAGAAGCAGGTGTCTAGGTGATAGAAGCGTTCATCCACCAGCCGCAACGACACCACTTCAATATCCAGCCATTTGGCCAGATAGGGGTGAGAGTCGAGTTCGGAACGGAAGCCGTACCCTGCCCACAGCCATCGTCCCTCTCGGTCAAGCAACGCATCACCTGCACCTTCAAAGGGTAAATCTTTGGGCAGTTCGTGGACGGTATAGCCTTGGTCTTCAAACCATTTTTTGAAGTGAGGTTCCTCTCCTTGACGCTCTTTATGGAAGAAGCGGCTGAGTACAACATCGTTGCCCAAGACTAACCCCGCATTCGCCGTAAACACCATATCCGGCCAACCCAGTTGGGGTTCAACTAAGTTCACAATCGCACGGTCTTTGAGGATATAGTAAAGCTTCTGCCACTGTTCAACGGCGCGATCGCGAGAAGACTTGTGAATGTTTCCCTCCATCCACGGATTAATCACATAATCCACGTCGTAGTGGTCAGGGGAACACAGGAGGAAGCGAATCGAATCAGTCATAATAGGTTTTAAGCTGGGAGGAATGCGACAGAGGTGATAAATCCCCTCTCTAGAAGCTGAGGAACAAGGCAATACCAGCCACCAAAAAGACACTCCTTAATCCTTCTACTTAGGAGTGGGATGCTGGCTGAAGAAAGACTAATACTCTATTTTAGCTTGCCCAGAGAAATCAAAATTGTAAGGAATGGACGGACGTGAGTAAATATAACGCCTATGAGTTCTTGAACATCCGCCTCGCAAGTGGTCAGCACTTTTAGCCAGAAGGCTTGGAGGGTTTGAGGGACTCTGTAGCCGGAACTTGAGATATCTATTGCACAGTCATAGGACTGACGCGGCAATCTCTAAGAATGAACTCTCAGGCAGCGTTTTGCGATCGCAGTTTTCAGCACACCGGAACATCGGAGCTTTTCACAACACTTCTTTTCTCGTCGTCAGGTGAGCGTTATTCACAAAGGCGACTAACGTCTCACTTCTCAATCCCCGATGGAGCGATTTGGGGAAAGAAACTAAATTCATGTTCTTGCAGCGACCCTCCTCCAGATACACTAGTGCAGCATGGCAGAAATAATCCACCAGTTGGCAGCTCTCGGAGCGGGGGAGCGGGGGAGCCTGAGGAGTAAGCTTTTACTTTAATCCTACTGAAGTGATGGAAAACTTTTGCCGCGTTGCACTAGCTTGAGATGAAGCCCATCAGATTTAGAAGGGTAGAGAGTCAGAAATTTTTCTTTTTACCCTATTTGGATACAGTTATCGGAGTTGATATTAATGAAATCTAAACTTGTTGTTCCGTTATTTATTACAACTTTTTTATTGACTGAATATTCAACGTTTAACGTTGTTCAAGCCAATCCCCCTGTTCTCATTGCTCAGTCAATTTGGAAATCTTTCTCCTCAGAAGAAGGAGGATTTACTGTCTTGATGCCCGGATCGCCTACCGAAGACCAGAGAGATATTAATACTAAAGTCGGTGCTGTTCCTATCAATTTATTCTATGTTGCCCGACCCAACGAGGCGTTATATGGAGTAGCGTATGCTGATTTACCGAAAGATGTTTCTCTGAATTCTCTCGATATTAATCAGTTATTAAATTCTTTTGCCTCTGGTTTTGCCCAAGGGTCGGGAGGCCGGATAGTTAGTCAGAAGACAATTCGTATAGGTGATTTTCCCGGAAGAGAGATTCGGCTGCAATACCAACAAGGAGAAATCGGAAGAGGACGAATTTTTCTAGCAAACAAACGATTGTATCAAGTTGTAGTAATAACAAGTAAAGAATCAAGTTTAACCAAAAGCATTGAGGGATTTTTTAAGTCCTTCCGCATTGTTAATAATGAGACAGGGCCACGCAAGCCAACACCAGAAGAACTTAACGCTAACCTAAAACAAGCCGTTTGTAGTCAGAACTGGTCTCAGGCTCTGAAAGTCATTGACCAGATGATCGCGATCGCGTCGCCAGAGGTTCGGGAGCAGTTAGTCAGTTACCGCAGTCGATTACAAGGTTTGGCGAATTCTGGATCGAAAATTCCTCCTGAATCACTGCCTGAATGTGCCGCTAACCGATGATTATCTGAGGAATGGCAGCTTCTGCTGAACAAACTCCTGAGTGGTGGATTCTACGTTTTGCCAAGCGAGTTTTGCCGCACCCACCATTCCCGCTTGATTCCCCAATTCAGCCACGAGTAATTGTAGACCGACACGGGAACTCGGAAGTACGCGCCGTTCGATTTCAGCTAAGGTAGCGGGGAAGAAAAATTCTGCACTCGCACTAACTCCACCGCCAATGACAATCGCTTCCGGTGTTAGGACGTAAATGAGACTGGCTAACCCAGCACCTAAGTCGCGTCCGTAGTTTTCCCAAAATTCTAGAGCAAACGGGTCACCGTCTTTCGCCATGACACCGAGTTGGGCCGGTTCTTTTCCTGTACGGCGTCGAATCGCCTGAACCGAGACAT
>JBFLZA010000200.1:0-12992 GCA_040756535.1 Cyanobacteriota bacterium | reverse complement strand
CGACAAACCCAATTTTGGATCAATCGCTGCAAATGCTTGAGCAAATCCTACAACAGGTGCTTGAGCCAGTTATGCAGGATTTTGAACGGTCTGAGTCTTCGGAACCCCAGACGGCACCTGAGTTAAAGTTGCCCTTAGAAACAGAGACCAACCAGCAAGGAATTCTCTTAACCCTTGATGAGGAATCCTTAGTCACATGTCGGGGAGAGTCTTTGCTCATTTCGGGGCAAGTGGATGCCTTGGATGTCAATCAACTAAATGGCGATGAAGTCACAAGCGAAAAAACGATTTTCCAAGCCTTCTTATCTTATGAGTTGCGCGATCCTCAAACGTCTAGAATTCTGCTAGCTGTTGAACAGCCTTTACCAAAACAAGACTTACCATTAGCTTTCAGTCAGACATTGGAAATTCCTTTGGACTGTCAGACCCGTCTGATTTTAGGAAAAGTCACGCTTTATGACAGACGAATACACCAGTCCCAGGAATCAACGCCGGTGGCTTTAGCGAGTCAACCGTTTACTGTCACGGCAGATTTAGACGAGTTATTAGGAGCGATTATTCCGGGAACACGGGCAATGCCTGTAGCCAAAATGCTGCTAGTCACCAACGACCCCACTACCTTACAAAACGCTCAGGACGATTCGCTAGAAGAAGCTGTTCTCCCTCCCATCAATCGACCTGTACTTAACCTAGTAGACGTTAACCAAATCCCTCAGTCTCTCCCTTTACAACGTTCATCTGGGCAAACCTTGCCACCGCAAATTTATCAACCGTCTTCCACTCCCAAAAAGTCAAAATCTCCTCAACTGCCAAAACTGCCTACAATACGATCCATTACCGCAAGTGGAGAACTCTCCATTACTCCGAACCAGTCGGAGCAAGTGGAGGTGAATCTGGAAAATTTGGTGGAGCAATTACAACCACTGCTTCTGATCAATGACTCTGCCTCCACACTCTCAAAATCTTTGCCTATGGGCACACCTGAAGAAGCTGAGGCAGAGCCACCACTTCAGGAGGGGGGGCAGCAAACGTCGTCACAACAGGAAGACGCACAGAGAGAAACATTACAGGTTTTAGAAGCTTTATCGATCGCTGTTGATGCATCAGCTTCATTAGAATCTCCATCGATAGGATCAGACTCTCTAATCAGTGCCGTGCCTACCAATGGGAATACGGCTGACGTGATTGAACTTAAAGAGACTGATGCGGCTAACGTCGATAACGTTAGTCAGGAAAATTGGGAATTGGAGAACTCGGAGTCTCTGGAGAAGATATGGAGTGAGGAGGATTGGGATTTAGACGAAAATTCTGGTGTGGATGCTCAGTCTTGGGTCCCGATCTCCCAGCCTCCTGTACCAACAGCATCTTCTCTATCAGCCTTGCCAGAGACCGATATGCTAGCAATGGACTCTGAGAACCAGGATGAAAGGGTGATGACGCCGCCCTCTGAACTTCCCACACTCCCCGTTGAACCCTTATGGGATGACTCAGACGCCAACCCCGTACAGGATACGACGGCAGACGAGATACAACTCACAGAGTTTCCTTCGGTTACGGAGCCCAGTGTGGATGGTGTGAGCGCATTGGGTGAGGGTAGCGCCCAAGCGGTAGAGCTGTCAGAATCCTCTGACCCTACGATTGTAGATAACGCCTTCCAAGCCTTACATATACAAGACCGTTTTTGGTTGCGGCTCAATTCTATGGCAACAGACGCTGAGTTGTCTGAATGGTTGAAGTCTGATGTATCTCCTCCTACCACACCAGTAAAGACAGAGGAGGTCACACAACCCTCAGAACCTGATCTAGTTAGGGTTGATGTTGAAGAGGTCACGCAACCCCTGACTTCTAATACCTTGCTCACAGATTTTGATGCAACGATTTGGGAAGAAGAAAGCGACGATTTTAGTAGCGCAGTTGTAGATACAGACGACCCGCTACAACCACCGTCTCTCGAAGAGAACCCATCTTCAGAGGAACAACCGCCACCTCTTGAAGAAAATATCGCCTCAGAGGAAGAAGGCTTAGATCAGCTACCTTGGACAGATCTCGTCGATCTAAGCTGGGCCAGCCAAGAATTTGTTGTTGAAGACGATGATTTGCCAGCACCTGAAACAACTGTGATCAGACGTGAGGCGGCGAAGGTTGCTCCTATAGAAGAACTTCATACCCCTCAACCCCAAAAACCGAGTCCTCAACCCCAAAAACCGCAGAGTCCTCAACTCCAACCCTTGGAGATTCTCAAGTCACGGCAGTTAGAGCCACCCATACCAGCACCAGAACTTTCTATACCCACGAAGGAATTGGCGGCAGGAGAACCCGTGATCGTTCGTGTCAAGTTACCACCGCATTCATCTCGTCTGTGTGTCAAGTTGTGGGTTCAAGACCGACAAAGCCGTTCTCTGCTCGATGGCCCACGCTGGTTGATGGATCTAATTCCCGATCGCACCGGGGAACAAGAAGCGCTAACTCAGTTGACTATTCCGTTTGGCAGTATGGAAATTCGGTTTGAAGCGATCGCGGTTGATATCGATAGCCAGCGGGAAAGCCACAAAGTAGCGGTTGATTGTGTCGTTGTGCCCCCTGATATGCCCAAGCTCTCTTTAGATGAGTTTGAGGCTTAGCCAGTAGGACAATTGAAGGAGAATATAGGAGTCAGAATACAGAAGCCAGAACGATGTTTAGACGGGGAGTGGTGACTCCGCCTAAACATGAGCCACTTAAAGGCAGGGGGTTCTAACCCTCATGGATTCATCCTTAGAGTCGGAGCCTCCTGACTTCTTTTCGGTGAATAAAAAAAATACCGCCGATTTTAGTAAATCGGCGGTTACCTGCTTCTAATCAGTATTAAGGTGTCAAACAAGCATCTATTAATGGCTTGCTATCTTTAGATCTTGGCGAACCTTACATCGAGGAACCAACGCCTGCGTAAGCTCCGTAAAAGAAAAGACCAAGAATGACCAGTACACCTGTTCCAGCCACGGTGGCAACAATCCACAAAGGAATTTTTCCACTTCCAGTCATAACTCTACCTCCTAATGCAACACAACAACGCTTATTATCACATCCAGTTAGTTAAAGAAATAACTGGAAAATAAAATACCCAGAACAAAAATCAGCAATAGACCTAAGTAAAGAGAAGTCCGATTCAGTTCAACAGGTTGGTTATTCGGATTGGGACTACGATCTGGCATAACTGTTTCTCCTATCGTTGAATAAACTGCATAGCAGCGATTGCGCCCAAAAAGAAAACTGAAGGCACAGCTAAAGTATGAACCGCCAACCATCTAACTGTAAAAATCGGATAGGAAATTGGCTGATTTGGAGTATTGCTCGTCATTGTTTAAACCTGTTTTACAACTACTTGTTTTACAACTACTTGTCTGTGAATTGATTGAGTTGCTGTTTGGCAGTGTAGCGATCGCTAAGGATGGGTACCTCTTGCCGCTCTTGGGTGAAATACTCATTAGGACGGGGAGTCCCGAAAACGTCGTAAGCCAGACCCGTACTCACAAACAACCAGCCTGCAATAAACAAAGCAGGAATGGTGATGCTGTGAATTACCCAGTAGCGAATGCTTGTAACAATATCCCCAAATGGGCGCTCTCCAGTTGTACCTGACATAGCTACTTTCTCCTTCCTCTCAACAGTTGAAACTCACTAACTATAATACGAAATTGCTTTAATTTGCTTCAAGCAATTTTAGACATCTTAAGCGGCTTGTGCAGGTGGCTCATACCTTAGCAAAACACCCTTCTGACCAATGATAAATCCCTTTTCTGGTGCAACAAAGAGGATTTTATATAAGTTAGAAGGCACATCTTCAATTTCGCGGTCTTTTTGCCAAGTTTTTCCACCATCAAAACTACACAGCAAATTCCCACTGCCGCCAGCTACCCAAATTTCTTCAGGTGTTCGATAAGCTAAGTCAAGAAATCCCCAACTGGTGGAAAACTCAGGATTAATAGGCTTATCCCAAGCGTCTAAGTCTTCCGCGCTGCTAAACTGCAACTGACCTCCCCTCTCCAGAACCCAAAGACGCCCATCTTTACCAAATCCCATACTTTGAAGGCGCTTGGAACTATTGCGATTATGCTGTACCCAAGCATTCTGTCCGGGTTCCCAAGTTGAGTAAAAGTTGCCTCTAGCGGAAACAGCAACATACTTGCCATCCTCAGAACGAGAAATGTTACGGACGACGCCTACGGCTTCTTCAACCATCGCTTTCCAGGTTCGGCCCGCATCTTTCGTTTGATAAATAGCCCCAACCGTTGTGGACATTTCCGCTGATTCAGGGCCCAGTGCAACGATGGTATTGGGTGCACCTGGTAATTTTTCGCTTAAGGGAATGCGAGCCCAAGACGCACCGCCATCTGTTGTATGCAGCAAGATAGAGGGTTCACCAACAATCCAGCCTTCGTCCCCCGAAAAGCTAACGGAGTTGAATCGATAGTTCTGCTCTCCCAGTTCCAGCTTTTTCTCTTGCCAACTTTGACCGCCATCAGTAGTTTCTAAGAGTGTGGCTTTGCTACCCACTGCCCATCCATGATTCAGATCGCCAGTAAATCCCAAATCCTGTAGTGTTGATTCCGTTGGCACTGTAATCACCTGCCAAGGGTTGTAGCTCCCAGATGGGACATTACTACAACTTACACAGAAAAAAGCAACGGCTAATAATATTACAATTTGTTTCAGTTTTTTCATCAAATCGTTCATAACCTTCAGCACTGGTAAAAGCAAGTTCTTTGCCCTTTAAACCGGAAATACTTGCTCAAATTGCCTGTTATTCATGCCGCAGCACTACCTTCCAAGAGCGCTAATCTTGCAGTCAGGGATCTCTCGCTATACAACCGCCGTTCTTGCCCAACATTACCCCAAAACCGGAACTGCACTGAGATCAGCGCAAACCGTAGAGGCTCAGAAAGAGCAAGAAGATTAACGCTAATCCACCAAAAATGAGTAGATTTTTCTGTCCGGGAGTCAAGCGGTTGACACCCAAGCCATAGTCTAGGTTTTCTTGAAATCCTGAAGGGGCTCCACTGGCACCAACATCCTGAAACGCAGAGGTTCGTACTCCGCAAACTGGACAGCGCCAGTCGCTCGGCAACTCTTCAAAAGGCGTTCCTGGAGAGATGTTACGATTGCTATCTCCCTTGCTCGGCTCGTAAACATAGCCGCAGCCACGACATTCGTAACGACTCGACGCTTGTTCAGCAAGGGTTTGCTCTTTGGCTCGATCGTTCATTGCTCGCAAAAATATTTAGGAAGCAAATCTTAAAATGTATGTTAAAAAAATTATCGCACAATTAGACAACTTTACGTACAAGAGTATTAATTCCGGATAGACTGCCGCAGTTATGGGGAGGTAATTTCCGCATTGCGATCGCTATCCTTTCAGAAAGCCTGCTTTTTGTAAAGAAAGTTTACGCTTGATGAGTGAAGGACGGCAAACGTGATGCAGGAGTGACTCAGTATTGCTACGGCGTAGACCGCATATTATACACAACTCGAGTGAATTGTCAAGAGTAAAGGTAAGATTGCTTTTGACAATGCTCCCGCTAAGTTTCTCAAATTCGGACGAAACGACCGAGCCTCTATAATTAAGAATGTTAAAGAAGCAATAACGCAAGTTTTTAGTGGAAGTTACCCATTGTGTTTGTTCTTAGCGGCTACGAGTATCTCTTAGGCTTCTTACTGGCTTGCAGTTTAGTGCCAATTTTGGCACTTACTGCATCTAAGCTTCTGCGACCTAGCACTCGCGGTCCAGAGCGGCGTACTACATACGAATCCGGGATGGAGCCGATAGGAGGAGCTTGGATTCAGTTCAACATCCGCTACTACATGTTTGCTCTGGTTTTCGTAATTTTCGATGTTGAAACCGTATTCCTCTACCCTTGGGCAGTTGCATTCAATAGTCTGGGACTGCTGGCTTTCATTGAAGCTCTTATTTTTATAGCAATTCTTGTGGTTGCTCTTGTTTACGCATGGCGCAAAGGAGCCCTCGAATGGTCATGAACTCTAATACAATAAACGGCTCGGCTTTAGATCAGCAGCAAAAAGAACAAATTCTCAATCCAGCCGCTCGACCAACCGTTACTCAAGACTTGTCAGAAAACGTCATTCTGACAACAGTAGATGATCTATACAACTGGGCGCGGCTTTCTAGCTTGTGGCCGATGCTGTACGGAACCGCCTGCTGCTTCATTGAATTTGCAGCCTTAATTGGTTCTCGGTTTGACTTTGACCGATTTGGCTTGGTTCCTCGTTCCAGTCCTCGGCAAGCTGACTTAATTATTACGGCTGGCACGATCAACATGAAGATGGCACCAGCGCTGGTTCGTCTCTACGAGCAAATGCCCGAACCCAAATACGTGATAGCGATGGGTGCCTGTACTATTACAGGGGGTATGTTTAGCGTTGATTCTCCAACGACAGTACGCGGAGTCGATAAATTAATTCCTGTGGATGTTTATCTCCCAGGTTGTCCTCCTCGTCCAGAAGCAATTTTTGATGCTATCGTCAAGCTGCGTAAGAAGGTTGCTGAGGAGTCCATGCAAGAGCGATCGAAGACTAAGCAAACGCATCGGTACTATAGCACCACCCACAAAATGAGAGTGGTTCCAGAAATTTTGACGGGGAAGTACTTGCAGTCGGAGGCTCGCTACACCCCGCCGAAGGAATTGACCGATGCAATGGGAATGCCAGTACCACCAGCGCTGATGTCGTCTCAAAAGCAGGAGGCAGATCGTGGCTGAAGAATCAAAACCAGCAGCTCAAGGAGCTTCAGAAAACGCGGAAGCGTCTCAAATCGTACAGGCCGGTAAAGTTTCCAGTTGGCTTCAAGAAAACGGCTTTGAGCATGAGTTCATGGAACTCGATCACCTAGGAGTCGAACTGATTAAGGTTGATCCAGAAGTGTTGATTCCGGTTGCTACAGCGCTCTATGCTTATGGGTTTAACTATCTACAGTGTCAAGGCGGCTATGATACTGGTGCTGGTGGAGACTTGGTTAGCTTTTATCACTTAATTAAGCTCAGTGATAATGCCGATCGCCCAGAGGAAGTACGGTTAAAAGTATTTCTACCCAGAGAGAATCCAACGGTACCTTCAGTTTACTGGATTTGGAAAGCTGCCGATTGGCAAGAGCGGGAAGCTTACGATATGTACGGCATTATCTACGAGGGACACCCGAACTTGAAGCGGTTGTTAATGCCGGAAGATTGGGTGGGTTGGCCGTTGCGGAAGGATTACATCTCGCCTGATTTTTACGAGTTGCAGGATGCCTATTAGTTCAGGCAATGCAATTTAATTGTTTGTACGAGAGCACTCACTTTTTCCTGAAGTGGGTGCTTTTGTTTTGGGATGCGATCGCATTTTGCTGCGGATAGAGCCTACTGGCTTGAAAATAAGGCAGAGGGCAGAGGGCAGAAGGCAGAAGGAATAAGAATTTTTATGCGTTCTGGTGTCCGCAGTTCATGACGGCTACTTCAAGGCAGGCTCATATCAAATCCGCTTGGGTGCATCCCGTTTTTGTAAAGTTTCAAGAAACATACCTACATTCTGGTAAGGGCGGGTTTTGTTTGAGTGTTGTCGGTTAATCAGCCGAATTGATCGCTAAACCCGCCCCTTGTATCTACAGGTGTTATGAAGAAAGCTTTACTAACTCGACCCGCGACTAGTACGAGGAATCGGCTAGGCAGATTTTATAATCGAAGCATATTTTGGGAGTAGAAGCGTTCCCGCATAGAGGAGAGACAAGCGATGCAGGTGAGGAGATGTCAATGAGTAATATTCAATTGGATTTTTTAAATTTTAAAAGAGCCTGTAAGCCTGACAAAACCCTAGATATTGGCAAAGACGCTGATAAGCAGTACTACATCGATTTTTCATCGGTACGGGGTGGGGAAATTATTGAAGAAGTGAAGCAGATAATTACACTATCCGCCGATGATGACGATAGAACCTGTCAGCTTTTCACTGGGCATATTGGCTGTGGTAAGTCTACAGAATTGTTGCGGCTCAAAGCTGAATTAGAAGAGGAGGATTTTCATGTAGTTTATTTTGAATCCAGCCAAGATTTGGATTTAGTTGACGTTCGGATTAGCGATATTTTGATGGCGATCGCAGGGCGAATTAGTGAAAGTCTAGAAGATATTGAAATTAAACTCAAACCTGGATTCTTTGAGAAGCTATTCACTGATACAGTCAATTTATTGAACACACCTTTAGAATTAAGTGGTGAATTATCTCTCAAGATTGTCAAACTAGCTGCTAAAACAAAAGAAAACCCACAAGAGCGCAACCAGCTAAGGGAATACCTCGAAACTCGCACCAGTCCTCTTTTGGAATCTATCAACGAAGAAATCCTTGCCAAAGCGGCTAAAGAACTGAAGCGAAAATATAACAAGCAAGGGTTAGTGGTAATTGTTGATAACCTGGATCGAGTGGGGAATAAATCCCTGCCAGGAGGACGTACTCAGCCCGAGTATTTATTTATAGACCAAGGTTCTCAGTTGGGTGGATTGAATTGCCACGTCGTTTACACCATCCCATTGCCATTAATATTCTCAAGTGAAATTGATGCACTAAAGCAGCGTTTGGGGGGTGGGGTAGCTCCTAAAGTATTGCCAATGGTGCCTGCACAATTGAAAGACGGCAGTGAGTGTGCAGAGGGAATGAAACTTTTGCGCCAAATGGTAATGGCAAGGGCATTTCCTACTCTTAGTGAACAAGAGCGGATTAATCGTATCTCAGAGGTTTTTGATAGTCCTCATACATTAGATCGATTGTGCCGTGTCAGTGGCGGCCATGTGCGGAACTTGATGGCGTTGCTGTTTAGTTGTTGTTTGAAAACTAAAAATCCTCCCATTACGGGGGACTGTTTGGAAAAGGTGATTCGGGAAGAACGCAATACTCGAATGGCAACAATTATCGAGCCTCAGTGGGAATTGCTGCGTCAGGTTAAGCAAAGTAAAAAGATTGTAGGCAGTAACCCAGAATACCAAAATTTGTTGCGGAGTTTGTTGGTCTATGAATACCGCAATGATGATGCGGGTCACTGGTTTGATATCAATCCGGTTTTAGCAGAAGCAGATGAGTTGCAGCCATGAGCGACCAGCACCAACTAGAGCATGTTAATGAAGAAAATGAAGATTCATTACAGATGCTGGTGGCAGCCATCGAACTGGAAGAATTTTCGTTGATTTTTGCGCGTTGCAATTATGGCAGTTTGCGCGATCGCATGGTGGAACGGTTGCGAGAACTATGTCCGGGTGATATTCGAGCGATCGCCCTGAAGGAGTCTGACAATACTCTCTTTACCACGATTAAAAATCAACTGGGCGATGAAAAGCCAGCCGCACTGATGGTTTTTGGTTTTGAGTCGGTTAGGGATATCGACCAAGTGCTGATTTCGACGAACCAAGTACGGGAGGAATTTAGCAAGAATTTTTCGTTTCCTGTCGTGTTATGGCTCCATGATGAAGTCCTGAAAAAACTGAGCCGTTTAGCACCGGATTTCAGGAGTTGGGGGATATCCTGTGAGTTTGTAATGGAGACGGATGAGTTAGTTGCTCTCCTCCAAGAAAATGCAGACTGTATATTTTCTCAAACGTTGGAGGCTGGCGACAATTTTCGTCCCAATTGCGACATCCTTGATGCTCGTTATCGCGTCGAACTGGATGCTGCTCAAAAGGATTTACAACGTCGCGGCTATCAATTGCAGCCAGAATTAGAAGCGAGTTTACAGTTTATTTGGGGTCGAGATGAATACGCGAATAGCCAGATTGATCAGGCGTTAATTCTTTATCAACAAAGCTTGGAGTTTTGGCAGCAGAGTAATAATTTAGAGCGGCAGGGTGTCTTATTGTTTCACATTGGGCTGTGTTACTGCCAAAAGGGTGACTGGCAGCAGGCAAGAGATTGGTTGCAGCAATGTCTGGATGGTTTTGAACAAGCTCAACGCTTGGAATTGGTAGCTAAGTTTATTGGTCAACTGGGCAAGATACTGCAACGATTGGAAGCTTGGGAAGAGTTGTGGGACTTGGCTCAGAAGGCTCTAAAGTTGCATGAAACCTACAGCATGACGGTAGGGGCACGATATATCGTGCCCCTACAAGCGCAAGATTATGGATTTTTGGCTGAAGTGGCATTGCAGCAGTCAAAGTGGGCGGAAGCTAATCAATTTGCTCGGCAAGCGCTGGAAATCTTGTCGCAGGTTCCGGAGTATCAGCAGCATCAGGGATTATACCTCCTACTTTTGGCGCGATCGCAGCAGTGTCTGAAGCAGGAATCTGAAGCGATTGAAACTCTGAAACAGGCGAAGGATTCAACGGTTCCGCAATACGATCCACAGCTTTATATTCGTATTCTTGCGGAGTTGCGATCGCTCTACTACAAGCAACGCCAATATCTAGAAGCGTTTGAGATTAAGCAAGAGCAACGGGCGATCGAGCAGCAGTATGGGTTTCGAGCTTTTGTTGGTGCGGGGCGGTTGACCTCTCCCCCTGCGCCTCTCGATCCCCCCCCGCCCCCCTTCAAAAGGGGGGAGAACAAGAGCCTGCTCTCCCCTATCTCTCTCGATCCCCCCCAGCCCCCCTTAAAAAGGGGGGAGTCAGCAGAGGGAGAGACTCAAGATGAAACTGTTTTCGGTCGCCAGCAAGATATTAAGCGCTTGCTTGATGAGAGAATTAAAGCTCAAAATCAAAAATTAACGATCATTCACGGGCCGTCAGGGGTTGGTAAGAGTTCAATTATTGATGCGGGTTTAGTTCCCAAGCTCAAAGAAAATATCGGTGAACGGCGTGGTTTGCCTATCGTGCTGCGAGTTTACACCAATTGGATCGGGGCATTGGGGGAAGCGCTGAAAGAGGCTCTTAAAGAAAGCAAAAACATTGACGTGACTGCGCCAAATTCATTGGCAGAACTTATTGAACAGCTTCAAAAAAATGACAAAGAGCGTAATCTGTTAACCGTTCTAATCTTTGACCAGTTTGAAGAATACTTTTTTATTGATAGAAAGCAAGTTAAACGACAGGAATTATATGAACTATTAAAGCTTTGTATAAATAGAACAATGGTTCAGTCTGTAAGAATAATTCTCTCTCTGCGCGAGGATTACTTGCATTGCTTGTTAGAAGGTGAGCGGGTTATAAAATTAGATAATGACGACTTAGATATTCTCAGTAAAAAGAACCGCTATTATCTAGGAAATTTTACCGAAGAGGATGCTAAATCAGTTATCGAAAGCTTAACCCAACGTTCCCAGTTTACTTTAGAGCCTGCACTCATTGATGAATTAGTGCGGGATTTAGCAGGGGAGTTGAGGGAAGTGCGCCCGATTGAGTTGCAGGTGGTAGGGGCACAACTTCAGGACGACAACGTTACAACCCTGGAACAGTATCGGCGTCTTGGTGAAAACCCGAAAGCAGAATTGGTGGAGCTGTATTTAAAAGGAGTTATCCAAGACTGTGGTGAAGAAAATAAAGACATCGCTCAACTAATTTTGTACTTGCTGACCGATGAAAATAATACCCGTCCTCTTAAGACTCGCGCCGAGTTGGCAGCGTCTTTGGAATCAAAAGCGGACAAGCTGGATTTGGTGTTAACGATTTTAGTAGGTTCGAGATTGGTGGTTCGGGTGCCAGAATCGACCGCTGACCGTTATCAACTGGTTCACGATTATTTGGTGGAATTTATTCGCCAACAACAGGGGGCTGAACTATTAGAAGAACTGAACCGGGAGAAAGAGCAACGAATACTTACTGAACAGAGGTTACGAGAACTTCAGATTGGACAGAGTGATGCCCTCAGCCGCCATTCAGATGAACTCTTTAGAGAAGGGAAAGTGCTTGATGCGCTGATAGAAGGTTTACGGGCAGGGATACCCCTGAAGTGGGCGGGTGAGGCAAAGGTTGATAACTCGACACGAGTACAGGTTGCGAATGTACTGCGGCAGGCAGTTTACGGAGTGAGGGAGCGCAACCGCTTGGAAGGGCATGACTCAACAGTCAGAAGTGTCAGTTTCAGCCCCGATGGCAAGACGCTCGCTTCCGGGAGTAATGACAACACCATCAAAATCTGGAATCTGGCAACGGGCAAACTAATCTCCACCCTCACTAGACATGAGTTATCGGTCAATAGTGTAAGTTTCAGCCCCGACGGCAAGACACTCGCTTCCGGGAGTAATGACAACACCATCAAAATCTGGAATCTGGCAACGGGTAATCCAATCACCACCCTGACTAGACATGAGTTATCGGTCAGGAGTGTAAGTTTCAGTCCCGATGGCAAGACGCTCGCTTCCGGGAGTAATGACAACACCATCAAAGTGCGGAATCTGGCAACGGGCAAAGCAATCACCCTCACTGACCATTACTTATCGGTCAATAGTGTCAGTTTCAGCCCCGACGGCAAAACGCTCGCTTCCGGGAGTAATGACAACACCATCAAAATCTGGAATCTGGCAACGAGCGAAGAAATCACCACCCTCACTGGCCACTACTTATCGGTCAATAGTGTAAGTTTCAGCCCCGACGGCAAAACGCTCGCTTCCGGGAGTGCTGACAACACCATCAAAATCTGGAATCTGGCAACGGGTAATCCAATCACCACCCTGACTGGGCATACCTCAACGGTCAATAGTGTAAGTTTTAGCCCCGATGGCAAGACGCTCGCTTCCGGGAGTGGCGACAACACGATCAAAGTGTGGAATCTGGCAACGGGCAAAGCAATCACCACCCTGACTGGGCATACCTCAACGGTCAGTAGTGTAAGTTTCAGCCCCGACAGCAAGACGCTCGCTTCCGGGAGTGCTGACAACACGATCAAAGTGTGGAATCTGGCAACGGGCAAAGCAATCACCACCCTGACTGGGCATGACTCATGGGTCAGTAGTGTAAGTTTCAGCCCCGACAGCAAGATGATCGCTTCCGGGAGTGATGACAACACGATCAAAGTGTGGAATCTGGCAACGGGCAAGAAAATCTCATCGGTCG
>JBFLZA010000199.1:0-12995 GCA_040756535.1 Cyanobacteriota bacterium | reverse complement strand
AATCGGCAGTTTTGTCCGATCACTTCGTCCTGGGAATAGCCGGTGATTTCCAGAAAACTCTGATTGCAATATATGATGGGATTATCAAAAGCTTGAGCATCACTAATTACAATGCCGCAGCTTTTGGAGGCTAGGGGACGGTCGTAGAACCAGAGCTTGTCTGGATCAATTTCGTCGTGTTGTTGATTGGCGTCTGTGGGGCTATAACTAGCTTGCTGGCTTGCCATGAAATTCATCGCGAGTCAATTACACAAAAAAAAAGAACCTAGCCAATCATTCCTACGCTTCTCCCAACCATAAACAAATATAAAGATAGATTAATATACCCAAAGGGAGAATCCGCACAAAAGCAGTATAAAAGTTAACTTAGTGTCTCCTAACCTAGAGGAATAGAGGATGGAGAATGAAGAAAAATGGGGGATTTTGGGCTTCAAAATCGACCCGAAAGCCTCTCGAAAGCAGGAGAAGTTCAAATCAGCTTCATATCATCCGGTTGCAGCCTGTTGATTAGCGGATGTTACTTGAGGAGAGTCATCCTTCTTCGTTCCATTTCCACTAGCCCACAGTAGTTGCTGTGATGTATTACCATTATCAAGACCACTGGGCGAGATTCTAGCAAGTCTCGATGGGCGTGCAAGTACTTTGAATTCGATCTCCAATATGTCAGGCCAAACTGTAACCCCAAACAAACGCCTCCAACCCATTGACCGTGTCGCTTTGGGTGTAATGGTTGTGCTGTGTCTGCTGATTGGAATCTTGCTGTTAAGTGGCGATCGCACCGCGCCTCGGGTACGCAGTTTCAGTTGGCAAGATAAACCCATCAGTGCTGAGGATACGGCTTTTATCCTGACGTTTAGTCGTCCCATGAACCACGATAGTGTAGAAGCCAATCTCAAAATCGAGCCACCTATTCCCGGAAAAATTAGCTGGGCGGGGCGTCGGATGGCCTATACCCCCCTTTTCCCAGTGCCTTATGGTCTCAAATACCAAGTGGAACTCAAGGGCGCTAGAGACCAACTATCTGCACAGAAGAGTAAAGGGACGGTGATGGAACCCTTTAGTGCGACCTTCCGCACTCGCGATCGCGCCTTTGCTTATATCGGCATTGAAGGGGAAGAGCAGGGGCGATTAGTTCTTTACAATGTCACCACACAGAAAAAAACAGTTCTGACACCTACCGATTTGGTGGTAATGGACTTTAAACCTTACCCCGATGGAGAGCGAATTTTGTTTTCTGGCAGCGATCGCAAAAGCTCCGAACAAGGTTTGCTTACCCAACAGTTATATACGGTAACCACGGGGCTATCCTTTGAATCTGCCGAGTCATCATCGAGTGCGTCAGCATCCGTAGGTCAAATCGATTTAGTGTTGGATAGTAAAGACTACCAAAATCTGAAATTTGACCTCTCTCCCGATGGCAAGACGATTTTAGTTCAGCGCATGAATCGGCGTAAACCCGCCGACTTTGGTCTGTGGCTCATCCAACCCGATACTAAACCCCGGCCCTTGCACAATCAACCCGGAGGTGACTTTGTGATTGCCCCGGACAGTGCTTCTGTGGCAGTCGCTCAGGGACAGGGAATCGCAATTTTACCCATCCAACCGAACGCCCAACCCTTGGATTTTCTCCCCAAATTTGGAATACTCCTGAGTTTTGCCAAGGATGGTTCGGCAGCAGCGATGGTGAAATTCAATACCGACTATACGCGATCGCTTTTTTTGGTTACGAACCAAGGCACCCAAAAAGAACTGCTACGCACCACCGGTTCGATCCAAAGCTGTGAGTTTGCTCGGAATCGGGATATGCTTTATTGCCTGATGACCCAACTGATAGAAGGGGAACAATACGAGGAACAACCGTTCCTTACCGCCATTGACTTAAAGGCAGACGCGGACACTAAGCAGTCATCTGTGAGACCATTGGTTGTCTTACCCAATCAACGGGATATTCAAATGAGCTTATCCCCTGATAGTTTAGCCTTACTCTTCGATCAAATCAGTACCAAACCGCCTGAAGCTACCGATACATTGAGGAGTAATGACGGACAAGCGATCACAACCGGTCTGCTTTGGCTTTTGCCTCTGGCCGAGATTACATCCTCAACCCCACCCACTCAAGTTAAACCCGAACAGGTGTTACCAGGCTTTCATCCTCGCTGGTTGCCTTAAAAGATTCAACTCCCATTTTCCGCTTGATGTATCTCCCTGTTTAAGGCGTGATAGGGATTACTCTTTATGAGTAATGAGTCCGGTAGACTGAGGCAAAGCGTCGAGTCAAGGCAAGAGGCGAAACTTGTGAGTTATTTATCTTTTACATCAAATCCGCTTAGATAATCATCATAAAAATTCTCTTCGCGTCAGGAGAGTCAGGAGTGCCTGTCCTAAAGATGAGTATGCAAACGAAAGCGATATTACTTCGCTAGTACTGCAAATACTTCACTCTCTTGAGTGTTCTTACGCACAACTCTGTAATCCTGACGCCCGACGCTCAAACTCTGGCGCAGGGTCTTACTCGTCCGAACAAGCCTCCATGCAAGTACAGAATTTTCTCGATCGCTATCGACAAGGAGAACGTGATTTTGCCTATATTGACCTAAGTGGGGCAATCTTGATGGGGGTGAATCTCCGGAATATTAACTTGACAGGTGCTAACCTAAGTGGTGCCAACCTCAGTTGGGCACAGCTGGGTAACGCTCAGCTTACAGGCGCTTACCTGCATCAGGCGAATCTTCACAGCGCTACTCTCAATCATGCCAATTTGAATCAAGCAACCTTAAGTCGAGCCAACCTTACGAAAGTGGATTTGCGTTTGGCAACCCTCCGAGGGGCTAACTTGAATTGGGCTGATTTGACAACCGCCGATTTAAGTGGAGCCGATCTCCAAAAAGCACAGCTGAGTCAGGCTAATCTCGAACAGGCTAAACTCAACGACACACAGCTTCGGGAAGCGGAGTTAATGGAAGCCAATCTCCGCCGCGCTACCCTGAGTGCGGCAGATCTTACAGGGGCAAATCTGCGAGAAGCCAATTTAGAACAGGCGAATTTACGAGAAGCTCTTTTAGTCGGCGCAAAATTGGCAGAAGCGAATCTGACATCTGCCTACTTGCGAACCTCGAATCTCAGTAATGCAGACTTGCATCGAGCCATTTTAGTGGGTGTCGATATGAGTGAGGCAAATTGTGAACGGGCAGACTTGAGTCGGGCTAATCTTACAGGTGCTTATTTACTCAAAGCGAGTTTTCGCCAAGCCGAGTTGCTGCGGGCAGTGCTTCAAGATGTGCTGTTGTTGCGTACTGATTTAAGCCAAGCCAATCTCCGGAGAGCCGATTTGCGCCAAGCTGATTTAAGCGGCGCTTACCTGAAGGATACAATTTTAAGTGAGGCAAATCTGACGGATGCCTATTTCTTGGAGAGTCATTTAATTCGTACTAAGCTTGACCGAGCAGAAATGACCGGTTGCTGCATTCACAGTTGGCATCTTGAGGATGTCGATTTGTCTGATGTTGAGTGCCGATACGTCTTTACGGGGTTCGACTACTCTAGTAAAAAACCTTGCGATCGCTATCCGAGTACGGGAGAGTTACCCCAAGGGGCACTGAGTGATGACAATCCTGAAGAGGGTTTAACGATAGAAGTGCAATTTAGCGAAGCTCCCAACTGGGAAGCACTGGTTTTTACCCTCACTCAAGTAGAGCTAGAGTGTTCCAATCTCCAGTTAACCTCCAAATTCTATCAACTCAAGTCGGGTCAATCTGTACTGCGCTTGACAACGAATCGATGGGTGAATACAAAAATCATTAGTCAGCGAATTTTGCAACTTTACCCAGAAATGTTGCAGCGTTTTGCCGCTCACCGCCCCATCATCCTGAATTTGCTACAAATAAAGGAGATTGGTAATTCAAAGATAGAACCACTACCCCAAAAATCCCCAATCCCTGCTCCTCTTATACCGATAGCCAACCGTCGTCGGCATCTGTATCAGGAGGTAGTCACTCAGATTCAACGGATTATCATGTCCCAATCTCCACAACAGTGTGTAGAAAGTGTAGAACGGCTGTTGGAGTTTTTGAAAAGACAGAATATTTCAACAGAAGAAATTCAAAAAAAAGTGATTGGTCAGGTAATTATGAAGCGAGCTGAAACCGACCAAATCTTCCAGAAGCAGTTGTTGGAGTGGCAAGAAAGTGCTGATGAAACCACTCGTTTTTCGGTTGTGGGACAGGCAGTGCGTTTAGCGATCGCTTTAATTGAGTCTTAGAAAGTGGGTACATTAAACGTTACTTGGCTCAGCCAGAGGCAGAGTAAACCAGAAGGTTGACCCCGCTTTAGGAGCGCTAATAACGCCAATTTCTCCACCGTGAGCATTAATAATGAGGCGACATTGATACAACCCTAAACCAATGCCGGTTAGGTGTTTGGTATGTAAGCCTCGAATGTAAAGTTTGAAGAGGCTATTTTGTTGCTCTGGGCACATTCCCACCCCATCATCCTGAACAGAGCAGCGAATCTTCTGGTTTTCAACAGTAACTTGTAAACTCAAATTCCGTCCTGGCGGGTTATGTTTTAAGGCATTAGTGAGTAAGTTTTCTAGTACCCGTCGTAGTTGAATCGGATCGGCATTAATCAATGGGCAATTTTCTGGGAGTGAGTAAGTCAGGGTTGCCTGGTTTTGGGTCAGCATGGGCGCATAGTCAGTCATCAATGCTTGAATGAATTGATCGAGCTGTACCGGTTGACGGTGTAACTCCAAGTGGCGTTCTTCGTTGAAATGGTCTTCTAACAGAGAGTTAATTAAATTGATCTGGCGCTCGTTGCTCGTGATTATGCGTTCGAGTAGAGGACGAGAGAGTGTTACCGTATCCCCCGCTGAATTATACAAATTATTAAATACCATTGACATACCTAGCAATGATGTGCGTAAGTCGTGGGAAACGGCTTGCAAAAATACATCTTTCAAGTGATTGAGTTCTTGTAGTTCAGTCATTTTGGCGCTTAGTTCTTGGGTGCGCTCTTCTACTTGGGATTCTAAGTGGGTGTTGAGTTCTGTAATCTGGCGGTAGAGTTCTGCTTGCTGAATAGCGATCGCAACTTGTGTGGCCAGAGACGTCAGCCACTCAATTTCCCAGGACTGCCAATGACGCGACTGGCTACATTGGTTAACCACCAATGCTCCATATAGCTCATTTCCGACCCAAATCGGCACAGCTAAAATTGCTGCAACTCGACACTCGGCATGGTAGGCGGCGAGTTTTTGGGAGCAAGGGATGATGGTTGTGTCCTCAATCGCAATAACACTGCCTTGGTTGAATAGCGATCGCCATTCTTGTAGCATGGCATCATCATGAACAACCCTGTGGCGCAGCGAGGGATAACCGGGTTCTACTGATTCAGCGATCACTAGACCTTGTAGAGGAGTTGAAGATTGGGAGGTTGCAGATTCTAGGCTACAAGCTTGGGATGTGGCAAGTTGTACTCCACAGGAAAGCCCTAAGGGTTGGTTAGAAGGTTGCAGGTTGTTTTGAGAAGATTTGTGTTGGGTTACGTCCTCATGGAAGTTCTGGTGTGGCGATAACAGTTTGTTTACGTTCAACGCTTGAAACCTCTCAGCCTGCAACTTGCCCACGTTTAATCCAAAAGATGGGTCAAAATTCAACTCAGGAGAAATCTGATGCAATTGACCGATAAAAACCCGATCGGCTTTGAGAAATTGCCGGACTTCCCCTACTGTAGTGTTCAGAATTTGGTCAAGATTGAGAGAACGTCGAATCCGCAGTGCCATTTCTCCCAACAAACGATTCCTTTGAGCTGCTTCGCTAACCCGTGCGGCAGCCTCACGGAGTTGAGCTTCAACCCGTTGGCGATCGGTAATATCCTGTACCGTACCCCTAATCCCGCCTTTGTAAATCTCCGATTGTTCACAAACTACGCGCTCTGACCTGTCCGGTCGTACAATCCGATAATCGAGGCAGTAAGGCTTGTTGTCTCGTAGCGCACCCCGGATCGCCTGCCCAACTCGCTCTCGATCTTCGGGATGAACGACTTGGAAGAAAATGTTCCAATTTGGCTCAAGTTCTCCTGCTGTAAAACCAAAGAGACGATACAGTTCATCTGACCACTGTAATTTCTGCTGAGGTATAGATGAGCCGTTTCGCGTTTCGTAAAAATCCCAACTGCCCAACTGGGCAAGGCGTTGTGCATTGGCGAGACTGGCTTCCCGCTCTTTGAGCATATCTATAGCACCGGCACGCTCTGACTCTGCCGCCGCTAAAACCAATGCTGTAATCGTGATCACGCCCATGAATCCTTGTAAAAACAGGATTGCCTGGTTAATGTCAGCCTTGACTAAAAAAGGGCCAACTCCCTGCAGTGCTCCCCAAATCGCCATCACGCAGACAATCAGTGTTGCCATAACCGCCCCTCGCTGATTAAAGCGTATCGCTGCCCAGACCACCAAAGGAAAGGGAAGATATTCGAGCGGATACCGACCCATAGCGACTGCTGTTTTTGAGCCGAAGACCAACCAACTGACGACAAATAATAGGGTAAAGCAGAGAAAAGGCTCAGCTTGATTGAACAGACGTTTGAGATTTAAGGTTGAAGATTGTTCGCCGTAGGTGTTTTGGTTCGGTGTAGCAGTCTCCTGTTGGTTGTAGGCGTTTTCGGATGAGATGCCGTGGGTTTCGCGCACAAAAAAGCCATGAACAGCGCTCTTCCCCCGTTCTCTTGCTTCCTTTAACCTTTTCCCTTTTCCTTGTTCGTGCGCGTTAGCGTTTGCGTAGCATGGTGCGATAGCAGCAAAGCGAGGCGTAAGCCTAGTGTATGATCGCCTAATTTTCAAATACCCTTGAAAACCGATTAACAGCAGGGGAGTAACCACTAATATTCCCATGCCATCCCCTACCCACACAGTACACCAGTTTTCTTGCCAATTGTGAGGAGCAACCGTACCGCCTAAGTAGCCAATCAGTGTACCGATGGTGGCATTGATTAGCGTTGAAACCCAAGCCCCTAAGACAACTAACTGTAGGACATCTCGCAGTCGTTTGAGAGAGGGACGGAACTGCCCTTGGTGTAATAAGGACGCTCCAACGATGGCTTGTACAGTACTACCGACAGCGGCACCGCAGGCGATTGTCCATGATACCCCTAACGACAAGCCAAAGAAAAAAGCTCCTAAAAATACTCCTGGCCAAAGCCGTTGTCCCTGCAATAGCAATGCTGCCAAGGCAATTCCCGCAGGAGGCCACAAAGGGGAAGCTTCCAGCTTCAACCCTAATGTTGAGAAGGCGGCTTGAGCTGTACCGTAGAAGGCAAGGGCGATCGCACCGATGACAGCAAAATATCGCCAACTGTGTCTCTGACTCAGAGGCATCAGGTTTTGTAGAATCATTTTGCTACAATCCCAGTCATTGTGATCAACATGGTTGCCTTCCTCCGATAAATTCCCTCTAAAAATAGCTTGGATCATGGATCATTTGTCGCCTTCCCCCAGGTGGATGAGCTGTCATGTTTTATTCAATAAAGCTTTAATAAAGCTCTGATTGCAAGATCTACACCTATGGCGAGTTTACTCACCCAATCGGGTGATTTAAAAGAATTGAATTAAAGTCAATTTGTCTACAAAACAGTATGAGAAACGTCTAGGATAAAATACCAAAAGCCGCACCCCTAAAGCTAGGGTCGGCTCTTAGAAGAAAATATTATAGAAATTATTGGTACAGTTTGACCGAAACTGCGTTTCTCCAGGGGAAAGGGGAAGAACTAGAAACGCAACAGGGTTTCAAGTCCCTTAATTTATTAATGGAAAGGAAAGATAAGAAAGCGAGCGAAAGAGCAGTATTTCTCGCGTCCTAACTCCTGCGCCCCTACTAAAGGTTAAAGGGATGAAGAAAACCGCAACTTCTCCTCCTTTGCCCCTTCCCCTGGAGCGAAGCGACTCCTTTTCCCTTTTCCTTACCCGGAGGGTTTGACCTCAATCTAAAGGGGTCTAACCCAAATTACTCGCAAACTTATTTTCTCCTCTTCGCCAATGAGTAATTACTCGACTAAGCGATTTTCTAGCGCGAATCGTACTAGCTCCGCTCGGTTGTTAGTTTCTGTTTTTCTTAAAAGACTGCTAACGTGTTTTTCGACGGTTCGAGGACTACGGTGCAGCTTTTTCCCAATTTCGACGTTGGATAGACCGGTCGCTAGTAAATCCAAGACTTCTTGTTCTCGCTCGGTCAGATCGATCATATGCGTCTTGGGAGCGATCGCAGCGGCTCGATTTGTGTCTGTTTTTGAGGGCGCTTCCCAGTCTGGTGCCCTCTGCGATCGTGTCATCAAGTCGGAGTGGGAGAATTCGGTTTTTTCTGAAGTCGTGAATCGCCACTCAGATTGAATCATTTGCGATCGCTCCAAGAGATTGCGAATGACTGCGCCCAATTCCTCCATCTCAAAAGGCTTAGGTAGATACAAATCACAGCCTGACTGGTATCCCTTGATTCGTTCCTCTGTACTTGTGCGTTCGGTTAAAAAGACAACCGGCAACAAGCGGAATGAAGGTTGCTGACGCACTCTCCGCACCAACTCGTAGCCGTCCATGCGGGGCATATTAATATCTGTAACCAGTACATGAGGATGATAGGTGTCGAGCATGGAGAGTGCTTGCTGACCATCTTCAGCCGCGATGACTGAGTAGCCAGACATCTCCAGATAATCACTCACAGAAAGACGAGTTCCCAGGTTGTCATCTGCAACCAGGATAATCAATGGCATGGGGTACTTAATATAAGAGCGAACCTACTCTTACGCTAGGTCATGTCTGCCTAACCTAACAAACCCCGATCACTATTTTTTTGAGGTTGCGAGGATTAGGAGTAAGCCCTATCCCAGTTTACAGCGATTCCCTCCCAGATCTCATCATCCGTCTGACCGATACAGTGACTTCTCCTACGCTGACTCTTAGAGTACAGTGTAGGCTTCAGATAAATTTTCTCTTAGAGAATAGCAGGGCAACTCGGTTTTCTCAAAGCTGCCTGAACGGCTTCTAAGTCATAAGGGAAAGGTCGTTTCAGCGGTTGGTAATCTCGCTCGTGGATTCGACCATGACGTAGCAAGGCATTGACTAGCACACAGGGAACTCCACTGAGGTTAATCGCTCCATGAGGAACAAGCGGGGGAATAGTCACCACTACTGGCTGAGCTTCGCTGAGGGGAATATAGTGATAACGGCGGTCTTGTAACACTACTAGTACAAAACTACCCCGAACTACTAAAAGCTGATCTGTCTGAAATCGGTGTACAAATAGATCTTCTACAGTTCCCGGTGGAAGCTGCACCAGCATTGTCTCGTGACTGGATTGAGGGGTATAAAACTCAGCCATTCCCCCTTTCACAGACTCCAGAGGACGAATTTCTATGCTATTGACTAAGCCCATACCAAGCATCCTAAAGTTGAAGCTTCATCTTTCAATCTAAGTCCTCTCTCTCTAAAAAAATGTTGCAAATACAACAATAAACTCATTTTTATGGTATTGAATATTCCTTGGTTAAGAATAATTTCCCGATCGCGTAGAAACCAAGAAGCGGAGAAGGAGGCTTGACAATCCGAAGAATCCTTTACCCTTTCCCCTTTCCCCGCCTACCAACGGTTCAACAACAATCAATAGGTCTCAACTGGCAGACACCTTCAAGTTGCTGGGTTCTCCTAAATTGCCTTCTAAAACCACACCCCGATTGTTGGCTTGGAGATGACGCAGCAATTTATAAATCGCTTCGATCTGATCAGGGACTCCAACTTTTTGAGCCAACTCCCCAAGAGACAAAGGCGCATTTTCTGCCTGCAAGACCTGCATCACCTGCTTTTGTAAATCCAGAATAGCGGCAGCCGCTTTCTTTCCAGCTTCGACTCCAGGCTGATGGTAAGCGTTGATATTTACCAGGAAGCCATACAGCCCCACTGCGCGATCGTACAGGGCAATTAAAGCACCCACCGTCCGGGCTGACACTTTCGGAATCGTCACTGTAATAGAATCTCGAAGATTTTCGTACAGCGCTTGTCGAGTGCCCTGCAACAGACCTGATAAATAATCTCCTGAAGTCACTCCTGGTTCTACTTCCGGAGAAGTTCCTTGTCGGTCTTCGAGAACTTCAATGAACGTCACAAAGAAATTGTTGACCCCTTCTCGCAGTTGCTGTACATAGGCGTGTTGGTCTGTTGAACCTTTGTTGCCGTAGACAGCAATTCCTTGGTGGACGATATTGCCCTCTAAATCTTTCTCCTTACCCAGAGACTCCATCACCAACTGCTGTAAGTAGCGCGAGAATAGCAGCAAACTATCTTTATAAGGCAACACCACCATATCTTTCTGGCCCTTCCCATTTCCGGCAAAGTACCAAGATAGGGCAAGCAAGGCAGCTGGGTTGTCTTGGATTTGATGTACACGAGTGGCAGCATCCATCTCTTTAGCGCCAGCTAACATCTCGCGGAGGTTAATTCCTTGTAGTGCTGCTGGGAGTAGTCCTACCGCTGACATTTCAGAGGTACGTCCTCCTACCCAGTCGTACATAGGAAAGGTTGCCAGCCAACCCTCGGATTTTGCGAGTTTATCCAAGTTGCTATCTGTACCCGTAATCGCAACGGCGTAGGCAGCAAAATCCAAATTTTTGGACTCGTAAGCTTTTTTAACTTCAATCATGCCATTACGGGTTTCTGGCGTTCCTCCAGACTTGGAGATGACGATGACTAGAGTGCTAGAAAGTCGGTCTTGCAACTGGGTAAGAACGCGATCGATGCCAGCCGGGTCAGTATTGTCAATAAAATGAACGGCTAGGGGGGGAAAGACTGGGGCTAGGGCTTGGGCCACAAATTCAGGGCCAAGGGCGGAACCCCCAATGCCAATCGAAAGGACATCGGTAAATTTGGAGTTGTTAGGGGGATGGATGGTACCTGTGTGAACTTTTTCGGTGAAGGATTCAATCTGTTCTAGGGTATTGACAATTTCTTCTCGGAGTTCTGGCGTTGGGGCTAAATCGGGGTCTCGCAGCCAGTAGTGACCGACCATGCGGTTTTCGTCAGGATTTGCGATCGCGCCTCCCTCGAGGGCATCCATTTCCTCAAACGCCTTCTGAAATTTCGGTTGCATCGCCTCAACAAAGGCATCATCAAACCGCATACGGCTGACATCAAGAAAAAATCCCAACCCTTCGTGGTAATATAGCCAATCCTGGTATCGTTGCCAGAGTGCAGCCGCGTCCATAAATAGCTCTCATACTTGTGTTTTGACCAATCACAAGTGTAACTGAGACTCCCACGCCTTCATTCATCTAACGCTTTTGGCATTAGATTGATTATATGAAGGGGCGACTTACCCACTCATGAATGTTGATGGGCTGGCATCACCCCCTCATACTCCCCCTGTTTCTGTCAAAGAATCAAATGTACGGTTTGGGTAAAACTCGCAAAAACTTCACAATCTGACCAGTGACTTCAATTCCGATTAAGTAGTTGTCTATGGTAAATCTGTAAAAAATCGCATTCGAGCTAATTTGGTGGAGTTCTGGCAGGTCTTGAATCTGATTAAGTTTCTTAAACTCGTCGAAGACGACTTTGCAGACCTGCTGATAGGCTGCTGACTCTAAATTCCTGAGATCTTTTAAAAAGGATCGGGCATAGCGCACTTCTATGCTCACAAGCCGGGTTCTGACTCCAAATTACAAATTTTACGATACTCATGACCGAAAGCTAGGGAAACTGTAGGAATCGTAATGCCTCTTCGCGAGTCAGAACATCCCCAGGTCTGACCGTTCGCATCGCCTCCTGCATCGCTCCGAGCATGTACAGGTCATAGTAAAGCGGCTGTAGAACTTTCCAAACGTCTTCCAAACTCTCATCAGAAAGTTGGTCCATTAGATCAGGGAGCTGTTCTGTCAAAAGCTGTAATCTACCTCTAAGGAAATTCATATTAAAAGAAGCAATATTCGAGCAAGGTTAGATTTCTAATTTAGTGGCACTTTGCCGCTCTCGCCTAGACAGTGACTTGTTCAGAACACCAAGAGAATCTTCCAAACCGCCCGGAGTAGGCGAGGTCGGAAGCATTTGAGGCGTTGCCTGTACCACCATAAGAATCAAACAGTAGGTACTGGATAATCTGTCGCTTTGTAGGAGTCGAGGGATAGTCTTGGGCGATACCACTTGCTCCTAGTTACTCCCCTGCTTTGGGGCTATGGTAGGGATCTCTAAGCGAGTAAGCAGGGCAGATGTCAATTATCTTGTTTTTTTACAACTTTTGCGGCGCTGTTTGCATTACTTTAGGTTGACCTGAATCGCGACTACTCCCACCAACGCTTTAAACATCCTCAGGATTGAGGTGCATCATCAGCCAAGTGGTGTAGGTACCGATTGGACTCCAAATTACGTAGGGCAAAAGTAACAAAAATGCCCAAATTGAAATGGGGAAGACAAGCAGTGCGAGGATAATCCCCAAAAAAGCACCTGTTCCACCAATAATCGTGCCAACCTTTAGGCTACGGAGTCTCAGCATTACTGGTGTATAGGCGGTAGTGATCAGTTCCAGCAGCAGATATAAACCCATCAGCCACCAAGTTCTTGAACTAGTCGGTTCGCGCTCCCAAACAATGTAAGCTGACCAGGCAGCGCAAATATAAATAACGGTCCAAATGAAGGGAATTGCTGCCTCAAAGGTCAGCCATCTTGGACGTTGTAGGCGGTTGAACCATCTGTTCCCGTCGGCCGTAACCAAGACACCCCCCAATACCACCACGAGTAGGGCCACGGCCCCGATTACCATCCAAGATTTAATCATTCCCCTAACCCCTACTCGTTTCTAACCGACCCCCTGCGAAAGCTAGGTTGATCAGTATAGAGTGATTGTCCCAAGTTTAGGGATTGATGTAATCAGCCTTGAGTTTGAACAGGGCTAGTGCAGGGCGGCAAAAGTTTGTTACCACATCTTTATCATGCAAGGGAGCTGGGGAGCTGGGGAGCTGGGGAG
>JBFLZA010000198.1:0-13023 GCA_040756535.1 Cyanobacteriota bacterium | reverse complement strand
TTTACTCGTGTACCTCCTTAGTACATTTGTCCTAATTTTAATTGACCTATTCTGGTGGTAGCGGAGTAGGAGAGAGGAATGAACACTTTTATCCTGTTGAAAATGTAATAAGGGAGAAAGGATTTTACCTTTCCCCTTTCCCCCTTTTCCTCAATACGAATTAATGATTACTTATTGATTCCACTACAGGTGGTGCCGTTGGGCATGATTGTTCCTTTTAAAGAAGCTTCGCTCAAATCGGCTCCATTCAAATTGGCTCCAATCAAGTTAGCTTCATTGAGGTTAGCACCACTGAGATTTGCTCCTCTCAGATAGCTAAGCAGCAAACCCGCCCGCATTAAATTGGCATGACTCAGATTAGCACCCCGTAAGTTAGCCTCTAGCAAGTTGGCACCCGAAAGATTGGCTTTCGATAAGTTTGCTTTGTGCAGGTCTGCTTTGCTAAGTTCTGCTCCCTGCAAATTGGCTTTCTTTAAGAGTAGTCCATTCAGGTTTGCCAGACTGAGATTCGCTCCTTGCAAATCCGCTCCAGTGAGGTCAGCATTACTCAGATTCGCCTCCCTTAAATCTGCACCTCGCAAGTCAGCCCCACTGAGATTAGCTCCCCTGAGGTCAGCCCCCTTGAGGTCTGCTTCACTTAAATCAGCACCCTCCAAATTGGTCTGGCGCAAGTTCACCCGATTCAAGTAAGCGCGAATCAAACTAGCTCCATTCAAGTTAGCTTCACTCAAGTCTGCTTCAGTGAGAATAGCGCGATTTAACGTTGCCTTTCTCAGGTCGGCTTTCACTAGAATGGCTCGACTTAACGTTGCCCCTGTCAAGTTCACCTTTATCAGTTTTGCTCCTTTGACCAAGGCACCAATGAGGCTAGTACCTATCAGAGTCGCAAGCTTCAAGTCCGCTCCGGATAAAGTTGCACCCGATAGAATCGCTCCACTTAAATCAGCCTCATTCAGGTCGGCCTGAGCTAGGTCAGCTCGTGAAAGAGTCGTCTCAATCAGTTGCGCCTTCGTAAGATTGGCATCTCTCAAGTCTGCATTACTGAGATTAGCTCTGATGAGCTTTGTCTTAGCTAAGTTTGCCCCATGCAAATGGGCTGCACTGAAATTGACTCGATTCAGATTTGCTCCACTTAAATCGGCTCCAACTAAATTGGCACCGGGAAAATTTCGTTCTCCTTTTTCATGCCGACTCAAAAGTGCGGCTTCAGTTGAAAATTCACTTGCTTTCATAAAAATTGCCTGATTTTACTTGCTGTTGGTCAGCTCCAGGCTCGACCTGATTGTCTTTAAAAAACCTTCAGGTGGCAGGGGTTAGCTAATAACTCCTTGGAACTTATTAAGATTGAGTAATCGTGGATGAAAAAACGGTAGGGAGTCAAGGCATCGATTTGAGATGCTGAGTGCAATCTATGAATCCTCAATCGCGCTTGACTACTGAATGAAGTAAAAGTTTAAAGTTATGAAAATAATCAAAACACGGATGTGAACGGAGGAAAAAGAATAGCGTATTGTTCAGTAATTAGAGCTAGTTTTGGCATACTTTTGCTAAATCTTCGCTGGTCTTTTTACTGCCTCAACAGCTAATCGTTAACTCCCGCTCAAATCTCAGTGAGTTATCTCAATGCTGAATGCTCGAAACTCTACACAGCAAGGAAGACGCTATAGATACTCAACATTGATAGTGTCCCTAATCGGTGTGAGATAAAAAAATCTAATTTCGGGCGACTCAGCTTGCGTCACCTCCTCAAACACTGCACTACTTCGGCAAAATAAAAGTTGATGAAGAACTCCCATCAGTTTTGGGTTTACCTCATTCCTGCTTTTACAACTGCTACAAGAAGCCTTCCCAGGACGGCTGGTTTTGGTTCCAGCCAGGTCTCGGTCTCAAACTGGAAAAGTCTCTTGTCTTAAATGCCCCGGTGGACTTGACTGCTGCTCCCAAGTCTTGGCTCGGCGTCATACAGTTGGATCAGGATTGTGTTTGGTGTAGTTAGTGAGTGTTTACTGAATAATCAGTTTTTAGAACTATAACGTGCTTTCAAGAAAGCCTCTGGATTGACAGCCATCCGTTCCACTCTTACAGAGACACCCTAAGATTGAGGGTTGCGGGCCGAGTCACTATAATTCGCCCTTGAACGGTGAGAAGCCACTTCTAAAAAACTTATTCTTTAAAGATAATGGTTGCGTGTCAGTGTCGGCAAGCTAAGGTTACTATTTTCAACCTTTTATGCTATGCAAGCAGATCCTAAAACGGTGAGTTGACCAGATGAGCGATGATTAGACTTGTTGCAAAAGTCGAATTTACCCCCCTTAGTCCCCCCCTGTATCTTGGGGGGAAACTAACTCCCTCCCTGAAATCAAGGGGAGGGTTGGGGTGGGGTGCTTTGTATTTTTGCAAGAGGTCTATTGACCCGTGACTCCTTTATTCCTGATGAACTAGCGATCGCGCCCAAACATCCCCTAGGTCAGAATCTGGAGTTGCCAATTCCTCATTGTGACGCTGCCTCTATAGAGGAAATTCGGGAGATTCAGCGGCGAAATCGCATTCTCGGTGTTGTCAAAAGAATCATTTTGTTAGATATCGACACCTCTTGGGAGTACGGGTGGTGTGTGCCAAGTCGCATCCTTCTACCGGAAGATCTTGAACTCTTAACCCGCGATCAACCCCGGCGTTCCGCTCTTGCCGAAGAACAGACCAATACCACTTACATTGCCGTTGAAGTAGTCTACACCACAAACCTTAGTAAGGAATTATGGTAAGCTAACCAATTCAAACCTCTATATGCTAACAAGTAGCTTTTAATTCACCCGAATGAAAGCAAAAATTGACTGAAATGACACATACAGAAACGCTAGACTCAAAGACATTTGGTCATTGGGCTTATCTGGCGATTGAAAAACATTTCCAAAAAACTCTCAAACACGAAACTGACGTTCTCAAAGACAAAGACCCGGAAGCTTTACACCAAATGCGTGTGGGGATGCGACGCCTGCGTACAGCAGTTCGTGGCTTTGCACCAGCACTTTCACTCCCTTCAGCAGCTCAAGAGAAAAAAATTGCCAAAGTTGCCCGAAAACTGGGGGAGTTACGGGATATAGATGTTTTGCAAGATACCCTGAAAAATCACTACCTTCCTAGCTTACCGCCACCCGAACAAGAGACTCTCAAGCAGGTTCTAGCCGCTCTAAAAAAGCAGCGTCAAAAGACATTGGAGCGGGTTCAAACAACGCTCAAAGGCGAACTTTATCAGGAACTCAAGCAAGGGTTTCAAACCTGGCTCAAGCAACCCAATTATGGTGAATTTGCTGAATTTCCAATTGACGAGATTTTGCCAGATTTGCTGTTGCCGCCCGTCAGCCAACTATTACTTCATCCAGCTTGGCTAGTCGGGGTCAAACTGGAATCTGGACAAATTGCCGTCCCTAGTGGTCTGAATGCAGAAATCGTGGTGCAGCTTTTAAATAGTCACGGAGATAGTCTTCACAGCTTACGTAAACAAGCCAAGCGAGTGCGCTATCAAATGGAGCTATTTACGGACTTCTATGGCTCTACCTATGAGGATTATCTCAAAGATATCAAAGCCATTCAGAGTATTTTGGGTCAGATTCAAGATAGCTTCGTTTTAGCAGAATTTCTCAAAGAAACCCTCGACTCAGAAATTAGCATTCAATTGCCAACCCTTGCGATTCAATTTACAGAAGCTCGTTACCAGGCATGGCAAGAGTGGCGAACCCTACAGCAACAATACTTGAATTCCCAAATCCGAACAGATTTGCATCAAACCGTACTAAAACCCGTTTCTCCTACCCGCTTAGATGGGAAAAGCTAGCACCAGCTAACAAAACAATCGCTTAATCTCCCGATTACCGAGCCTTTACCTGGGTCGCTTACAGTAGGGCTGGCGATCTACGCCAGCTTTTATACCGCACTTCAAACAGTTGCACCCCATGTCGCAAGCTACCAGAGCAATTCTAGAAACTAATCATAACGACTTATGGGAAGGACGCCGATTGCATTTTTATGCCAAAGGCGAAGTAATTCCCCTAGTTTCCCAAGGAGTCTGGCAAGTCTGCCAGGGAATAGTGCAGTTAAGTACGCTTTGCCAGAACGGCGAAGAAGTGTGGCTAGGTTGGGCAGAGCCTTCGATGTTCTTCGGTCAGTGGTTTTCTCTGCTAAAAAGTTATCAGGCAACTGCCCTCACCGATGTCCATCTTATCTGGTTTTCTTTGACGGAAATCAACGCCTCTGGACGGCTGTCTCAGATGATTCTACCGCATATGGTTCGCCGGATGCGTCAAACGGAGGCACTCCTAGCGATATCAGGCCAGCGCCGAGTCGAAGATCGCTTGCAACAGTTACTCTTGTTGATGAAACAGGAAATCGGTCAACCCGTGGCAGAAGGTACTCGCTTGGGAATACGCCTCACTCATCAGAACTTGGCTAATGCGATTGGGACGACACGGGTAACAGTCACACGACTCCTCAGCAAACTGAAAAGCGAAGGTGCGATCGCATTTGATCGCGATCGCCATATCATCATCAAAAACGATAGCTTTAAAAATGTTGCCGACTGGTGACCTCATTTGGACAAAGATCCTTTAGAATATCAGCTTCACACCTGTGACAAATGGGTGAGTTGCATTCTTTAGGAGTAGGACTCTGTCTCTTGACTTTATTTCCATTCCCCCAGCGGTGAGTGAGAAGCCTGCTGGTTTGGTTGTAGTTCTACACGGCTGGGGTGCCAACGCTCAAGATTTGGCAACCCTGGTGCCAATGTTACACCTGCCTAATTACCAATTCCTGCTTCCCAATGCTCCCTTTTCTCACCCTCAGGTAGGGGGAGGTAGGATGTGGTACGACCTGTCTAGGGAGGACTATAAAGGATTAGCCCTCAGTCAGCAGTTGCTAACGGACTGGATCAAGTCTTTAGAAACTACAACGGGCATTTCTTTGGAATCCACAATTTTGAGTGGCTTTTCTCAAGGTGGAGCAATGACTTTAGATGTCGGATTGAATCTACCGCTAGCAGGTTTAGTCTGCATGAGTGGGTATTTGCATCGAACCCCTCAAGATCTCGAGTCTCCTGTGCCATCCGTCTTAATTGTTCATGGTAGACAAGATACCGTTGTTCCTATCAGCGCGGCTCAGAGGGTACGAGATTACTTACTCAATTTGGGGGCACCGATGCAGTACAAGGAATTTAATATGGGTCATGAGATTAGACCGGAAGTTTTAGAGGTAATCCGGGAGTTTATTGTAGTAAACACGGAAGCGTCGCCTTATTAAGTCAAGCGGTAAAACTCAACAGTGTTGTTGCGAACGATTTTTATCGGTTCTGGTGAACACTTGTCCATGATGGCTCCTTCATTTGTAGGAACATTCAAGGCCGTTCGACTGACCTGACCCCAAAACTGTACTAAAACTTTACAACCTCTTCACTTAATACTTCGTAGTTTTAAGCCTAGTCCTGCTAGGAATAGGGAATAATATAAATGCGGATGTTAGATGTACAGCGTTTAACACAGCTGCTAATCAAGGGAGGCGTGAGCGATGGCAACTTTAACCATGCGAGAGCGCGATCTATCGGCTCTCACTGCAGATGATATTGCACAACTAGCCGGACGTTTGGAGCGGGATGACTATAGCAACGCTTTTGAAGGACTCGACGATTGGCATTTGCTCCGATCGCTAGCGTTTCAACGTCCCGAGTTAATCGAGCCTTACGTGTACTTGCTAGATTTAGAGGGATACGACGAAGCATGAGCGATTTTCGATTGTAGCGGGTACATTGGGGTTGACGGTCAGAAGTATCATGGCTGATATTGACAACCAACTCCAAACTCCAAACTCCAAACTCCAAACTCTAAAATTGCAGGGTAAGCGAGTTCTAATCGGTGTAGGCGGCGGCATCGCCGCCTATAAAGTTTGTGAGGTGATTTCTACCTTATTTAAGTCTGGAGTACAAGTTAGGGTAATTCTCACTCAGGCGTCTCAAGAATTTATCACTCCCTTAACCCTAACAACACTCTCACGCCATCGAGCTTATACTGACCAAGACTTTTGGCAACCCACTCACACTCGCCCATTACATATTGAGTTAGGGGAATGGGCAGAGGTATTTGTGATTGCTCCCTTGACGGCGAATACACTGGGAAAGTTGGTACATGGCTTAGCTGATAACTTGCTAACCAATACAGTACTGGCGTCTCGCTGTCCTGTGCTGTTGGCACCCGCCATGAATACCGAGATGTGGGAACAACAGTCAGTGCAACGAAATTGGCAGCAACTCCTGAGTGACCCTCGATATCATAGCGTGGGGCCAGGCGCAGGACTGTTGGCGTGCGATCGCATCGGTGCCGGACGCATGGCAGAACCTGGGGAAATTCTGGCATCGGTTCAATCTTTATTACATACAGACGGGAAGCGAGATTTAGTCGGTAAGCGCGTATTAATCAGTACCGGCGGAACACGGGAATATCTCGACCCTGTTCGCTTTATTGGCAATCCTTCTACAGGTAAGATGGGACTTGCTTTAGCACAGGCGGCGATGCATCGGGGAGCAATGGTAACCTTGGTTCACGCCCCCGTATCCTGGGAGATACCCATTGGCATTCGTGCCATCCCGGTGGTGAGTGCGGCCCAGATGCAGCAGGCGATGCTGGAATGCTTTTTGGATGCGGATGTCATTGTCATGGCCGCAGCCGTGGCCGATGTTAAACCTGCTGAGTACGCTGAAGAAAAGTTGCCGAAAAAACAACTTCCTGCTTCTTTACCCTTAGAACCCGTGCCGGATATCTTGGCAGAATTGGGACAACGCAAACAGCCACATCAGCGCTTAATTGGTTTTGCTGCACAAACAGGCGATATTGTCAAGCCTGCATTGGAGAAATTGCGGAACAAGAAACTCGATGCGATCGCAGCCAACCCCATCGATAAACCCAACAGTGGTTTTGCCAGCGATACGAATCAAGCTATTTTTCTGGATAAACAGGGACGCCAATTAGAAATTGAGCCTTGTAGCAAGTTACAACTCGCTCATCATTTGTTTGATTTTATTAGCAATATTCCAGCCGAGTAGAGGGCAAAAGCGAGTGAATTCTCTTTAATTTTAAGGGAAGGCAATCCGACCAGACCCCAAGTATAAACCGAGGTTATTCTCTCCAACGGGAAAGGCAGTAACCCCAAATAGATAGATGCCACCCCATGTAGGACGATTCCCTCGTAGGGCAATGGTTACGGTGCTACCCGGTTGGACAGGCGGGTCAAAGACAATAGTGACCTTATGAGAGTCGGCAGATTCGCTTCCCCCAGTGCTGGCGATGGAAACTGCCGAACCCCCAGCGAATCTGTCACCAGCAAAGGCCTTGTTCTGGCTGAGGTCAAACCCAATCTGCTCTAGATTCTCCTGCTGGGTAATTGTGACGGCTTGTAGCGGTTTCCCTGCATCCTTAGGTACTGCGATCGTGAACTGATATTGAGCTAATGCACGTATACCTGGATAGGTGGCAACGGCAGTACGGGTTAAGCGGGGAGACGATTCAAAGGCAACCTGCTCACTGTTCACGTCAACCGCAGCGGTGATCGGTACCAAGAGAAAACTGGGCAGCAAAGCCCCTAACGTCAGCATACTGATGCCCAGAGCTTTGAGGTATGGTCTAAAAAACTTATGCTTGATTGTAAACATTAGATTTCTTGTAACAGCTAATTGTTGATATATAGCTGTAATACTTATCCCCATGTGCTTGGCAATTTATGCCATAAATTAGGACTTATATGCAAAGAAATGTTTATAAAAATTCAATCGATAAATAAAAAAATGAATAGTTCTTCAGTATTAGCGAAAAGCTGTGGATAATTTAGATGCGATCGCGACCAACCCAATCGATAAACCCAACAGTGGTTTTGCCAGCGATACCAATCAAGCTATTTTCCTCGATAAACAGGGACGCCAGCTAGAAATAGAGCCTTGTAGCAAATTACAGCTCGCTCATCATTTGTTTGATTTTGTCAGTTTCAACCAATAACTAATCGCTGTTCTCTGTTAGTTAACTCGACCTCTTGCATAAGTGGCAAAGTCCTAGAGATAAGTCCTACTGCTGCTAGTGCAAAAATTGACATTTGCAAGAGGTTAAAATGAAAATACAGAGATTAGCGAACACTAGGGGTATAGCTCGAACAAAAGCTTTATCAATACTGACGTTGGTAAGTTGTTTTGTATTTGGAGGCGCTTGCCCAGCCACCTCGTCAGTTGATCAGAAGTCTTTACCTCTAGAATGGTCAATGCTACCGCTCACAACCGAACAGCTTGCAGCAGTGCGCGACTGCAATATAGCAAAGCTAGAAAGCGATCGCTATTCTGAAAAGTTAGCAGTAAGAGAACTTCTCCAAGTATATACACCCAACTCAGCTTGCGATTGGGCTGTACTGGCATGGGCTTATGCAAAACGAACTAAACAAAATGAGCAGAATGAGAACAAGCTTTTACTTGAAGAGGGCAAGCAAGCCTTAGAACGAGCGATCGCAGAAAATCCGGGTTTTGTATTTGCCGCTCCCATATTCTATAGCTATTTTGGTCAAATCTCCTTGGTTAAACCTCCACCATTTGCACAACAGGAAATCACCACTGTGAAAATTCAGTATGGATGGGGTGGATTAGGTAATCCTGTGAAATATACAGTAAACATCTCTCAAGCAAACACTAAGCCTGTAGTATCTGGAACTGTACAAGGGAGACTCGCTGGTGAACAGCAGATTTCAGGAAATATAGATAAGAAGCTGGTTCAAGCGCTTGCACCTGCTCTAAGTGATCTGCTACCCATTGACTCTCAATTCAATATGTTGGCATGTACTGATAATTACCCGGATTGGTCTGTTTTACTAACCTTTAAAGATGGTACAACGTTGGAACTCGTCACTCAGGGGTCAACCCTTATGTATGCTGGTGGTCCCTGGCAGACGAAAATTGATCAACAAAACTATATGCAGTTTTCCCCTGCATTTTTTCAATCCTTAGCTAGTTTAGTTGAAGCCTTGAAATTACCTTGGGGCGAACCAATGGGTATGGCGTGTGCCGGTGGTCAAGATGTTCTAAAACAAGCTTTTCCTGAAAGGTAGGATAAGTGTTGGCGTCAGGGGTCGGCTGTCCAATGAGTTCAAAGAATAGACTAGGAAAATTTTGAAATAGCTGATAAAACAGAGTATCGGTCTTCTCGTTTTGAGTCAGGGGCAGTTCGATAGTGGCATTGTTCTCAAAGAATGTTTACAGAGTCCCGAATCAGCGTCCAGCTCAGAATTTGCATGACGGAGACTTACCTGTAGAGAGTAGCGATCGCTCTTTTGACTCCTTGGGTGTAGTATCTGAAGCCAAGGGCAGTTATCAATCTGCATCGGAGGGAAATCAGCCCCCGCCTGGATGCCCCAGAATCCCTCCCTCTATCCAACTGCGGCAATATCAGCATCAAGCTGTAGCAAATTGGTTTGCCAATCAAGGGCGAGGCACGCTGAAGATGGCAACAGGGAGTGGGAAGACAATTACAGCACTTGCGATCGCAACCCAACTGTATCAAAAAATCGGCTTGCAAGTCTTGCTCGTTGTCTGTCCATACCGTCATCTCGTCACCCAATGGGCGCGAGAATGCCAAAACTTTAACCTCGAAGCCCTTTTAGCCTTCGAGAATGTCCGCAACTGGCAAAGTCAACTCTCAACCGCACTTTACAACATTCATTCTGGCAATCAACCCTTTCTCACTGTCATCTCTACTAACGCCACTCTTATCGGAGACGGGTTGCAATCTCAACTCCAGTACTTTCCTGCTAAAACACTGATTGTCGGAGATGAAGCCCATAACTTAGGCGCACCTCGCTTAGAACAAAGTTTACCTCGTAACATCGGCTTACGCCTTGCCCTATCCGCAACACCAGAGCGGTATTTTGATGAACAGGGTACAGACGTTTTGTTTGACTACTTTGGCCCAGTATTGCAGCCCGAACTGACTCTAGCGGATGCCATGCGACAAGGCGCATTGGTTCGCTATCTCTACTATCCTGTTTTGGTGGAATTAACGGAAGCCGAAACGGCTGCTTACGCCAAATTAACCAAACGAATTGGCTGGGCACTGATGGATGAAGAAAATTTTGAGAACAATGACACAGTTACCTCCTTATTAATGCAACGTGCCCGGTTAATTGGGGCGGCTGCTAACAAATTAGAAGCACTGCGGGAGGTAATGGCTAACCGCTTGGATACTTCCCACACTTTGTTCTATTGTGGCGACGGTGCGATCGAAGGTTCTTTAAGTCAGGAAAGTAAACATCAAATTGCTGCCGTTACCCGATTACTGGGTGCGGAACTCGGTTACCGCATCAACACTTACACCGCCGAAACGCCCTTGACAGAAAGAGAAGAGTTGCGCCGTCAATTTGAAACTGGGCAATTGCAGGGTTTGGTAGCGATTCGCTGCTTGGATGAGGGTGTCGATATTCCTGCCGTGCAAACAGCTGTCATTCTTGCCAGTACTGGTAATCCGCGCCAGTTCATTCAGCGGAGAGGGCGAATTTTGCGTCCCCACCCAGGTAAACAACGCGCTACCTTGTTCGACATGATTGTTTTACCGCCAGATTTGGGGCGCGACACGATAGAAGTTGAACGCAATCTCCTCAAAAAAGAATTGAGAAGATTTTTAGAATTTGCTGACTTAGCAGATAATGCCGGAGAAGCTAGAATCAAACTTCTACAGCTCCAGCGAAGATATGGGCTGTTGGATATGTGAAGGAGCGGGAAAATCTAAACATGGTAATGGCATTTAGCTACTCAACAGCACTGTCAACTTCTTTGATTATCGGACGTTTAACTTTGTTTACATGTTCACCTAATAAAGGCAAAAACTTCTCTCTCGACAAAGCTGAATTAGGAGTCTAGATCTCTTTTAGCCCAAATTTTCCATTCCCCATAAGAAGGAGACCACCAGCTAGTCTTTACTTGGATATTGTATTGCTCAGTAAATTGGATTACGTAGTAGACACCGATACGAGCATTCCTATGTAACGAAGTATCAAAGGAAATTTTGTTATTAAATGGATTGTTGTTAGGCTTGGCATAAATTTCAGCACAACGGCTTTTTGGCTTCTTAAAAGCGGCATTTTTAGAGGCGATACTTAGCTCGATCTTCTGGACACTATCCCAAGCAATATAAGTTTTCCATAAAACTCCTCGCTGAAAAATACCATCAGTTCTTATCACTATTGAGGTGTCAATTGTATTGAGAATCACCCAAAAGATAAGTGAAAAGAATAAAATCACAAATAGAATAAAAGAGATAGGCAAAGACACGGAGCTAGCACCCAGCAAAAGCTGTATACTTCTCAAGATGATACCTATCCAAAATATTTTTAATAATAGAGAAGCGAATTGAAATATTTTGTGAGGGTTCAATATTACTAAAGTTTGCTGATTGTTTGTGTTCATTTTTTATCAAGGTTGTGAAATAAGCCTTGCCAGTCTAGCAACTGGATATGAAGCTTTTAGGAATGGGGCACTAAAAGCCAAAGCACCCAGAAACCGAAAGTGGCTTGGGTGCTTTGTAGAACATCGGTTCAATAATGATATTTCGGTGAGGTTAGGCAGGGAGATCTCCTGGGATTTCCCGGAGGCAAGAACTCTTGATTTTCCGTATATTCATATCAAAGTTAATTTATCAACCTCTATTACTGAATCGGCGCTATAGTCAAACTATAGCGCTCTCTACCCTACCTGAGAGTACAACTTGGCCCAGCGATCGCTCCCCGAACTACATCTGGTCCCTTGGCAGCAACATTAACTACGCCCGTTGTCACTTGTCCACTGAGCGTAACCGTAAACTCACCTTGAGCGAATCCCGCTCCCGTTTGCCATTTGATACCGCTAATTTGAGCATTGGGGTCAGGATTTACCACTTCTCCTTTAGGGGAAGCACTAACTACCCTGGCGCAACCGGGAAGTCCCAGTACCCAGTTACTCAAATCTTTGGCGCTAGGCAATTCCTCTACACGATATCGCCAGGTTGTTGTTCCATTGCCAGGAGCCATGCCCAAATAGGTAATTCGGAAACCGTTACTCAAAGTCACCTGCGTATTTGAGCCGGAATTGGGGCAGGGGGTTGTGGGACATGGGCTGGAATTGGGGCTTGTGCGTTCTCTATTTCTATCTCTGCCTCTGCCCCTGTCTTTGTCTTTGTCTCTGCCTTTGCCTCTGCCTTGTGCCAACAGTTGAGGAGTATCCTGGGTAGAAATCTGATGAATATCTACCGAATTGGCAGAACTTGGAATAGCAAAACTGGTAGCAGCTAAAACGACGCCACTAACCAGAGCAAAGGACTTTCTATTCATAAGTGTTGCTTTACGCCAAAACTTGATGTCTGGTTAAAGACGTTGAATGTGCTCAAAAGTTCCCGTCGTGATATAGCGCTAACTGCCTTTAGAATTATGCTATGCCGAAGATACCAGAGCGCGTTAGCTCTCGTGAGGCGGGATGTTATCGATGCCGCTTTAAGCTACGCAATTGGGGAAGTTGGAAGGCAGTCCAACAGATGACGGTAGAAATTCCAGGAAGTCGAACGCAATCTCCTCAAAAAAGAATTGAGAAGATTTTTAGAATTTGCTGACTTAGCAGATAATGCTGAAAAAGCTAAAATCAATCTTCTACAGCTTCAGCGAAGATATGGGCTGTTGGATATGTGAAGGAGCGGGAAAATCTAAACATGGTAATGGCATTTAGCTACTCTAACGGCATGGCTACAGTTAGACCAACGATTGTAGCGGCAAAGCGTTCCTCTTATAAGACTCATGATGATTTAGGTGATGTCCAAGAACCGATTACGAGTGCTCCACCAGAAGTTCGTCGGATTATTGAACGAGTCGTGCAAGCAGAAAAAGACAAACTTTACATGAAGATTCCTCGTAATATTAATGACGATATATTAAAAATCATTAAAGAAGAGGTGCAATGAAACTCGCCTCAATTCGTTTGTGTAACTTTCGTCAGTT
>JBFLZA010000197.1:0-13081 GCA_040756535.1 Cyanobacteriota bacterium | reverse complement strand
TAGGTCAACAACTGGATTAGGCTGACTGATTGAATTGATTCTTGCAATCTTACCACCCTGATATTAAGGTGTAGAATCTTTCCTGGGGTGTAGATTTTTCAATGATGCGAAGTTGACGGCTTTGACCTAGGCAACAAAGAACCCTTGTTGAGGAATAGCCTCAACCTTTATAAAACGACTCTATAAAGGCTTTTTTTCGGATAGAAAATTCCTTCTTTTCAGCCATTGTCTTAGCCTCTGTTAGTCTGTAACGGTTTACGAGGTGGGCTAGGGGGCAAGTGACAGCTATAACATTTGTTACTCTGACACTTGCTTTGGAGACCCCAAAGACAACAACTTATCGAATAAGCTTACGTCAAAGGTACTTCTCCCAATGCCGACGGAGTTAGCTGACGGGCTAAGACTGGAAGGTGTCTCTCTCTGATTAAGAGATTAGCCCCAAGAATTTGGTTCCTCCGCTCCTAAGCTGGCGTTCGGCATATCACAAGAGTGACATTTACCGCCTAGGATTAGGCTACCCACTTAAATTAACCAATAATCATAGGCTGAGTAAGGTTTTTTGTCAAGTATAAAATAGGGAAATAAGCTAAATGTGATTCATTTTTCCGAGGCAACTCGCTCGTAGTAAGAACTTTAGCCCTTGTTTTATGCAACTTGAAGCCCCTTAGCTTGACACTCATACATCAGCCGAAAGAGTCGATTGGGCACAAATTGCCCTAAAAGGCTTCAGTCAGTTTGACCGTATTGTTACTATATTTCATCAATTCATACAAATCGCAAGCTGATAAATCCTCCTTACTTGGATCGTCGCTTTGGCTGATTGCCACAATGGGATCGCCGTAGGCTTTTGAACGACCAATCAGTAAAAGCTTTTTCCCTGCACACTCTCCAATTAACCTGAACTTGTCGGTAGGGAAAAAATCTACGTAACTAAAGTAGTTCTGATTCTTAATTGGCATTTGTTCCTCCTGAATTCTTAAACAATCACTTTCGTGAGTGCCAATCCGATAAACTCATGCTATTCAGCACTCTCTAGGAAAAGGCTAAATCCGATTAAGCTATTGCTCCCACAAAAAGTCAAGCTTCTTTTTACTCAAGAATTTGGCATTTAATGCGTATTTTCCCTAACCCGTACAAAGAGTAGCTGTTAGGAATTTGTTCTTGAGTAAAGGCTTTGAATTTTAATTGAATCAGTTAGTAGATGCACCCGTGTGATTACGGCTAATTACCTCAACAAGTATTTGAAACCAGAAAGATGAACTTTACTGATTTCCTTTTCGATAAATTTAGTTAACAAAAAGACGGTGCTACTGTTTTATTGTGAGAAGAATCCCAAAAATTTAAGTCACTATCCGTCTCTGTATACTTGCAGCGGTTTTCGAGGTGGGTCAAAAAATAGATAGCGGATACAATTCGCGTTCATAAAAACATCTGCGAGGAGACCCAAAGACGAGAGCTTGAACAAGCTAGTGTCAAAGGTAATCTTCCCATTACCAACGGAGTTAACTGAGGGACTCAGACCCAGAAGGTGTCTGTCTCACTATCAATGAGATTAGCCTCATACATTGGTTCCTCCGTTCCTCTCCAATGCATAACTTGCTTTTCAAATCGATCGATTAGAGAAGAGTAGGCTACCCACTTACTGGCAATACATATACTACATTAATGAGGAGTTGTCTATAAAAAGTAATCTTTCTTCAGATTCAGGAGTAATACCTTTAACTCCTCTATCGAAAAAGGTAGGGTTAGACAACAGCGATCGCCACAAACTGTTCACAAAAATTCAAAAAGGAGCGATCGCTCGAATTAAGCAAGAAAAGCGCGATCAGCTAGCGTTGTAGCTCGCTTTGCTGTACGCGAAGCTATGCCGAAGGTTTTACGCTGGTGCCGTAGGCGATCGCAAACGTTTTCAGTTTAGTGAAATTTATGGTCTGGGAACTTGAGGCTCATTCAACTCGTCTTAAACCAACTGGACAAGCCACTAGTCCTAATCCACACCCTGTTTATGTTCCAGCTTCTAGCAGACTTGAAAAATTTGAAGTGGGATGTAACTAGCCATCAAGACATGCTAAAACTGTGAGAATAATTCCGGTGTAATACCAAGGTTTAAAAAACCAGCTCGGCTTATGCAATCCGCAACCCTTGACCGTAATCCCTGTGTATTACTTGTAGAAACAGACGAGACTCTAGCTCAACGGCTAAGTCTGGATTTAAGAGAAGCGGGATATACTACTGTCGTTGCCTATGATGCTAGCACTGGCTGGCATCAAGCCTGTGAAATTCAGCCTGCACTAGTCGTTGTGGATCGAGCCCTCTCTGGCGAATCAGGGCTGAAATTATGCTCTCAGCTTAGAAGTTCAGGCTCTCGCGTTCCTGTACTTCTGCTTATGGCTCGCGATACTGTTGAAGATCGGGTGGCTTGTATCGAAGCAGGCGCTGATGATTATTTCCTCAAACCCTACCGCACCGAAACGTTTTTGCAAATGGTTCGCCTCTATCTAGAGCCAGAAACCAATGCAACTGAACAGCTACGATTTGGAGATTTGGTATTAGACCTGACAACGCGCCGAGCTCTGCGCGGGGGGCGAACGATTGACCTAACGATGAAGGAGTTTGAACTCCTCAAGTATATGATGTCTCATCCCCGTGAGGTTTTAACCCGCGAACAAATTCTGGAAAATGTTTGGGGTTACGACTTTATGGGAGAGTCGAATGTGATTGAAGTATATATTCGCTATTTACGCCTCAAAGTAGAAGATGAAGGTGAAAAGCGCTTGATTCAGACGGTGCGGGGTGTGGGTTACGTGTTGCGAGAGGCATAAGTCTTCAGTGGACGTTAGGATAGGGAAGTTAGAAATAGGTCAGGGAACACAAGCTTGAGATTTGTCTCTGGAAATTGTGAAATCACCAACTTTAACTCTCAAGTGCTAATCTTTTTTCCGTTGGGGTAAGGTACTCTTCCTGATTGGCAGCGATAACGCATCCGATATGAACAGTCAAATGAATGTGCTAGGAATAACCTTGAGTCTTTTGCTAATTGGCTGTGCGGCATCGTTACCAGCAAAGGAGGCAGATGGGACGCTGCCGCAGTCCGGTAAGACATTACCGCCTCCCTCTGTAGTTTCCTCCTCACCCACAAATGCAGGTCAAATGCTACCCATTTCTGCTCAAGCTGAGATCAAGGGGAAGCGAATTATGCTGGAAGTGGCACGAACACCACAGCAGCAGCAAATGGGGTTAATGTATAGAACTTCATTGCCTGATGATCGGGGGATGTTGTTTTCCTTCGATCCGCCTCAGCCTGCCAGCTTCTGGATGAAAAATACCTTAATTGAACTGGATATGATTTTTCTCCAGAATGGGCAAGTTAAAGCGATCGAAGCGAATGTCCCTCCTTGTACCACAACTCGTTGCCCTAGTTATGGGCCTCCACAGAAAATTCTGATTGACCAAGTGATTGAACTCCGGGGGGGACGTGCAGCCGAATTGGGTCTGAAAGTCGGCGATCGCATCGCTATTGAATTCCTCGACGAGACTAGGTCGTCAACCGCCCCACCCCATTCTTAAAATTTTATTAAAAGTATTGAAAATTTCAATTAATATTTTATAGTTCTTAAGCGAAAGTGATGTACTCTTTCCTAAGGAAGATGTATAGGGTCATTGATTTTCCGTATTCTTGACCCTGCATCGGTCTAATCGCCCTTCAGTCCAAAGGCTAGGCGTAACGACGATGGAGAGTGTAACGCTAAGAGTTCCTTGGCGGTAAGCTGCCAAGGAGAGGGTGTGAGGTCCATTGAACTGAAAGCGTACACCAGTAGGTAAATATGCCATTTTATAGATGGCTTTAAAAAATCGCTTGAGTAAAACAAATTAAACAAGTGTTTGTCCCAAGCTTCAGCGTTTAGGTTTCTGTAACCAGTTAAACCGACGTATTTTGTTGTTCTACGATGTGAGGAAGTTCTAGAGGCTTTTGCCCCTGGGACTGAAGATTCGCGACGACAAGGTGGAAGACAGACTCTGTTGATAAAAATCTCGGATAGCCAGTGATTTCGGACACAAGCCACAGCGATTTTAACCCTCAATATAGAGAGTTAAGAATTCGGTCAACGTAGACAGATTTTAGACTGTCTACTAGACCTTCAAGGATGCAGGCTCTAATTCCACAATAGAGCAGACAAGAGGAGGTGAAAAGAATTATGGCCCCTGCAACGTATACTCGGTTTCTTCGCTTTCTCCAAGAAGAATTAGCGATTTCTAAAGATTGTCTGGCGATCGCACAACGCCATCGAGAACAAGATCCAGGTCCCTTGCCGATGATTCTCTGGCGGTACGGTTTGGTAACGCTAGAGCAATTAGATCGAATTTATGACTGGCTGGAAACAGTCTGAGACTGGAGCAATCGGCGAGGAGCAGACAAATCATGTCCAAGCGCTTATGCCTTGGAGTCAATACAACTCTTAGGCTATTTCAATATTTGGTTTCCTTTCAAAATTTATCTCATACAAAAAAGAGCGAGTCAATGAGCGACTCGCTCTTTTTTACTCCTTTACTACCCAAAAAATATTTATTAGTAAGAGCTGGGGGAAAGGGGAAAGGTTAAGGGGGAAAGGTTTTGGTAGGAGTTTAAATCTCAAAAATTCCTGTTTCCTGTTTCCTTTAACCGTCCTGAAGGGGTTTTCACGTTTACGATTGAGCAAAAACCCTTGCTGCTGCTGCTACACCAGCGCCTGGAACCATAGAGTCGTATCCTAATTCCTGAAGGGTAGCGTCAAGAGAACCAATGGCAGCAAGAACGTCGCGATCGCTGACAAAGCCGAGGTGACCAATCCGGAAAATTTTTCCTTTAAAATGGTCTTGCCCGCCAGCCAGCGCAATATCGAAGCGCTTTTTCATCACAGAGCGAATTTGTTCTGCTTCAACAGAAACAGGGGCTACAGCCGTGATAGCTGGACTAGCTGCCTCATCAGGAGCAAATAGAGGTAACTGCATCGCTTTAACGGCTTCGCGGGTTGCCCTCATCAAACGCTGGTGACGTGCGAAGATCGAGTCTAAGCCTTCTGCCTGCATCATCCGCAGTGCTGCCTGTAGGGCTATAACCAAGTTTACAGGTGGGGTAAAGGGATTGGTATTTTTCGCCGCCGATTTTTTATACGGCCCCAAATCTAGATAGAAACGCGGCAGCTTCGCCGTTTTGTAAGCTTCCCAAGCTTTAGGACTGACGGCAACAAATCCTAATCCGGGAGGAATCATGTAACCTTTTTGGGAACCTGAGGCAACGACATCAATCCCCCACTCATCAATAGGTAGATTGACGGCTCCCAAGCTGGTAACAGCGTCAACAATCATTAACGCTTCACCGTGTTCTTTGACGTGACGATTAATAATTTCTAGATTGTTGAGGACACCGGTCGAGGTTTCGGAGTGGGTGATGATAACGGCTTTGATGTTCTTTTCGGTATCAGCCGCCAGCTTTTCTCGAAACTGCTCGGTATCTAGGGGTTTACCCCATTCGGCTGTGATTTTCTCGACATTCAGACCAAATGCGGCACTCAATTCCGCCCAGCGATCGCCAAATTTACCATTACATCCTACCAAGACGCGATCGCCTGGGCTCAGGAAGTTAATAATGCCGGCTTCCATCGCTCCAGTGCCACTAGCGGTTAATACCAAGACATCATTCTCTGTTTGGTGTAACCATTTGAGGTTTTGGGTCACCTCTGCCATAATTTGACTAAATTCGCCACTGCGGTGCCCGATCGGGTGCTTGGCTAGGGCTAGTAAAACTTGTTCTGGTACCGGGGTTGGACCAGGAATCATCAGCATGAGCTTGTTGTCCATTTGGCAGTTCTCCATCTTGATCGCATCGCTTGACATTCCCACTCCTAGAAGGCGTGAGATTCTTGGTTTCATGAAGTTTCTTGCTCAAACAGGCGGCTTCTACCTGTTTGATAGAGATGACTTCTTAACCAGCCTTGAGGCTATCTTGTAGCCCACTTCCGGTATGCCCTACCGTAGCTAATTTGAGTCTTAGGATATTTGGTGCAGCCTTATAATCTTTCTGAAGAATACAGCTACATTGACCAACGTTTAGTTCTAGTACTGAGAGATTGTTTAACGACTCCAGCCCTAAATCAAACATTGCTGGCCCAAAGAGTGAGGAGGAACCGCAATCGCAATTTTGCTAAACTTCTGCTCCAAATATTCCAGCCTAATCAAAGCATATAGTCTGGTTAATGAAGAGTCACGTTAAAACCCCGTTATAGTGCCTAGCACTGAACGACGAGTTGTTGACTCCCTCAACCCTTTATTTTTGATGAATTGACCTATGCGGATTACCTCATCAATTGCACTGTGCTGTATTGTTTTCGTTTAGCTTTAACTTTAGACTCAACAAAAATCAGCATTACATTATATCATGCTATCAGTCTGAGCATAAATGTCAATGGGAGGATAATTATTCGTGTAGCTGCACTTGCCGTACTGCCTTTACCCTTGTTTCGTTAGCGCTAAGTTTAGCGACGCGGAACGCGCTAGCAACACGTTCGCGTAGCATGAAAAGGTAGTAGAGCCTCAAGGTAGATGTAAATGTTAAGGCACTTCTCCGTTGTTCTCTTTGTCTCCAAGAGTCCCCTTCGTCCTCTGCCAACTGCTCAATTTAAGGTTGACAGACTAGTAGGTTAGGGGGTGCTGTATCGCACGTCGATAAAAAGATAGGCTTTATTAACCCCCTCAAGCTCCCCGGTTTTATTACTGAAATCAAACGTTATAATTTGTACTTCACACAATTGCTACTATTTAGTGACTTCAGGTTTTTGATTTAGGGGAAAAACATCGGACGAATGTTCTGACTCAAAGCTGACACTATTGAGAGCCCAACGATATTCAATAGGTAAGTTAGCCCGCACGCAACTTTGCTCAAGTTGCTTTTGCTGGGCAAGGGCTTTACGTAGGGTACTGATCAGTTGCTGAACTTGTTCTCGAACTGCCGGTTTTTGACTAGCTGCAAACGCAGTTTGGCGCTCTAGAAGTTGGAGAAGCAGTTCGTAATGTACGTAAGACGGAAGGGGAATTGGCTCCATGAAACCTGGTTTACCTCAAATGGACGAATTTGCGGTAGCGAAATATCCGATCAGAGTGCTGATGCTGCTCAGAAGGGTTGCTTCTAAGCGTGCAGCAGTTCCTTAGGAATTTCGCCATAGATAAAGCGTTTTTGGCTTACAAATCACACTTTGGAAAACAGATCAGCGATCGCAACGGCTGGATCAGGCTGTTTCACCAATGACTCACCGATTAAAACAGCCGTAGCTCCCGCAGATGCCACGGTATCTAAATCGGCACTGGTGTGTAGTCCTGACTCGCTAACAACCGGGATGCCACGCTCTTGGAGCTGGTTACCCCGGCTGGCAAGCAGCTCGCAGGTTGTTTGTAGATCGACCGAAAAGTTTTCCAAGTTGCGATTATTTATACCCACTAGGGTAACGCCATCTATAGATAACACACGGTCCAACTCTTCAAGAGTATGAACTTCAATCAATGCTGTCATGGACAGCGCATTGGCAATTTTGACAAAGTACTGGAGGTCTTGGTCTGAAAGAATGGCAGCAATGAGCAATACTGCGTCGGCTCCGTAGGAACGGGCAAGGTAAATTTGGTAAGGATAGATAATGAACTCCTTACACAAAATAGGCAGGTCAACGACAGCGCGAACCTTTGCCAAGTTTTCCCAACTGCCTTGAAAGAATTTTTGATCAGTGAGTACAGAAATGGCACTAGCACCGCCTTGACTGTAAGCTTTGGCAATAGCTACAGGGTCGAAATCATCACAGATGACTCCCTTACTAGGCGATGCCTTTTTGATTTCAGCAATCAATGCAGGACGAGTTTTGCCACCGAGAAGGGCAGCTTTGAAGTCACGGGGGGCTGGTATATGCTGAATTCGCTTACGCAGTTCAATTAAAGGCAGACTTTCCCGCATTTGGTCTACTTCTGCCTCTTTATGCCAGACAATCTCTTCTAGGATATTGCGTGGTTCACTGTCTGGAAGAGCAACTTGATAGCGAATGATGCTGAGGTTAATAGCTGGACTAGGTGGGCGTCGGCGAATTTGCATGAATAGGTTACTGGTTAGTGGTTATGAGTTAGTGGTTGCTAATGAATGGCAATAAATTACTAACGACTAACGAAGAACGACTAACTCAATGACTAATGAGTATTTACAGCTCGTTTGTAAGCTTCGTCTAGCACTTCGGATAGGGTGGGGTGAGCGTGAACTAAATAGGCGAGGGTGTTAACGGACTGTCGTTGAGCGATCGCATTCGATGCTTCGTGAATTAAATCCGAGGCGTGTAGACCCAAAATATGGACGCCTAGAACTTCCCCGTTATCTTTACGGTAGATGACTTTAGCGATGCCGTCAGCTTCTCCTTCTGCGATCGCCTTAGAATTTCCTTTAAAGTAAGACCGCGTTACAGAAACTTCAAACCCCTCTTTTTCACCCAGTTCCTTAGCTGCTGGTTCTGTAAGTCCCACATAGCTGATTTCCGGATGGGTGAAGGCGGCTGCAGGAATGCTGCGATAGTCTACACTGCGGTGACGCCCACAAATATTTTCCACGGCTGCGATGCCTTGAGCTGAAGCCGCGTGCGCTAGCATCATTTGACCTGTCGCATCACCAATCGCCCATAGGTGAGGTACAGGTTCTCCCCCGGAAAGAACAGCCATCCTCTCATCGACAGGAATAAAGCCCCGTCGATCGGTTTCAACGCCCACAGCATCAAGTCCCAAATTTTTTGTAGCTGGAATTCGACCGGTTGCCACCAGACAGGCATCCACTTCCAGAACATCGACCAATTCTTTCGTTTTGGCGTCAGTTAGTTCAATCACCACAGGTGAACCGGGAATAACTTTCGTTGCCAACACACCGACATGGGTTTCAATATCGCGGGGCGTAATCAGAACCCGTGTCGCCAGCTTAGCAATATCCGGGTCAAAGGTTGGCATTAGCTGAGGGAGCGCTTCAATCATCGTGATTTCAGAACCCAGTGCTGTGTAAACATCAGCAAACTCCAACCCAATGTAACCACTGCCAATAATGGCTACCCAGTCAGGTAGCCACTCTAGATGCACGGCATCGTCACTCGTAAAGACTGTTTTGCCGTCAACTTCAATCCCTGGAGGAACAAAGGGAACTGAGCCAGCCGAGATCATAATATCTCTTGCCGTAAACGCTTTTTCCCCACTTTCGGTTGAAACAGTTACCTTTTGGGTTCCAGCAACTCTACCCCAACCTTGAATGATATCGACACCCAAACGTTTGAGGCTATTGGTGAGGTCGCCGCGAAGTTTAGTGACAATATTGGTAGCGTGGTCTGCGATCGCTTGTCGGTCAAACTCAACGCTGCCTACCTGAATACCCAAGGTCTTTAGGTGGTGAGTATTGCGTAACTCCCGTACTCGACCTGATGCTGCCAAGAGGGCTTTTGAGGGAATGCAGCCTCGATTGACACAGGTACCACCCATCTGGCCTGCCTCAATAATAGCGGTCTTTAAGCCACAGCTAACCGCATGTAAAGCTGCGCCATGTCCACCCACGCCAGCTCCGATTATTACTAAATCGTAATCAAATTCCTGACTTACATTCATCTCAGTAATACCTATTGCCCTCCTTATTCTCAACTTGACCAATCAATGAGCGCAAGTATTTAGTGTAATTCACCTGTTCATCTTGCTGCCAGTAAGGCAATGCTAGTCAACAATGGAGGTTGGGAGTTTCTCCATTCAACTTTTAAATTTCCCCTGCATCCAGATGGTGTTCAAACGCTCCGAAAGACATTGTTGTATCGTGGAAGTTTTCACCAGGTGTTCTCTGATTAAAAGCTGTTTTTGAAGAATTAACCATCATGAATGAGCATCAGCAAAATTTACGAATTGCTGCCGCTAGAGATTTTATGGAGTCTCTTAACCAGTTAGAGAATATTTTGGCTCCAGAGTATCAAGCTGCCGAATCTGAGTATCAGCCAGAAGATGCTTTTTCTGCAAAGGAGCAGGCTAACTCCGAGATTTTAGAACAAATGGCGGCTGATCTTGATGCTTTTTTTGGTGATGCGTCAGATTCTACAAGCTGAGGGTTGGGGTGAGGGAAGTTGAAGTGTGAGTCGGTTAGTCAAGGTTCAACCTTCCCATCTTCAACCCTGTGAGCGACGTTGCCGTTGAGCTTCATAGAGAATTAGGGCAGCAGCGATCGCTACATTCAAGGACTCGACCCCTGGCATTAGAGGAATTCGCACTTGCTGATCAGCGAGGGATGCCAAGTCAGTCTGTAGCCCCGCTGCTTCATTTCCCAGTAAAACTAGGGTTGGGCATTGCCAGTCTATGTCCCAGTAACTTAATGCAGTATCAGGCAGCGTGGCAACTACCTGTATACCTTGAGCTTTACATTGACGAGCAACCCCTAACAAATCCGGACTAACGGTTACAGGAAGCCGGAACCATTGACCGGCTGAGGAACGTAGGACTTTTGGATTATCAATATCCACACTGTCCGTACTCAACCATAAACGCTCTGCTCCTGCTGCTGCTGCTGTCCGAATGATGGTTCCCAAGTTACCTGGGTCTTGCACTGTCTCCAGAGCCAGACCCACACCCTGAAGGATAGGCTCTCCTTGTGGGGGTTCTGCAAATTGAGGAAGACGCTGCGCCGTCGCCACGACTCCATCCGGTTGAACGGTGGTTGCGATCGCCTTCAAGACTTCCGAACTTACCACTTCAGCACGTTGACATCGAGAAGCCGCATCCTGCCAAAGTTGCGGGTGACGCTCTTGCCATTCTGGCGTAAAGCAAAGCGTTATCAATGGGTAATCTACCGCACAAGCTTCTTGAACCAGATGAGTTCCCTCCAGTAAAAAAAGCTGTTGCTCCCGCCGCCCTTTTGGACTGTGCAGCTTCCTCATTTGCTTGACTAGGGGATTTTGAGTACTCGTGAGCATGAATTGGGGGCTGTCTACTAGGAACGGAAACTAGAAAAAATAGATGAGTATTACCAATTACCCGTTGACAAAACTAGGAGAGTAAAGGAATGATTAATTCCTAACTGTTAATTTCCTATCCCAACCCTCGATATGCGGAACCCGGGACTTGAACCCGGAAGTCCTTGCGAACACTAGAACCTGAATCTAGCGCGTCTACCAATTCCGCCAGTTCCGCTTGTTTTTTTGATTTATTGCACGATTTACTATTGTGCCGCAATGTTTATCAGTTGTCAACTATTTTTTTTGTTTCTGATTAAGAACGCCAAACAAGGGATAATGCTTCAGACTACTGAGACGGAAAAGCTATATTCACAATCTAGACATTTACAATCTTTCAGGTAGAATCAGAACCAAATTTTAAAAAATGCAACAGATTTCGCTAAATCTGGAGGATAGACCCATCAATCACTCTCTGAGCCAGACAGATAGCCACTCTCTACCCAAAGAAGACCAATCTGTGTTACAGATTTGGGGTAGAACCCCCCTACAAGGGCAGGTCAAGATTAGTGGAGCCAAAAACTCTGCCTTAGCAATTATGGCGGGAGCTATATTGTGCCCCGAAGATTGCCGACTGCGTAATGTACCTTCCCTCGTAGATATCAAGCGCATGAGCCAAATTCTCGCGGCTCTGGGCATGAAGATAGAATCTACGGGTGACATTTTAGACATCAATGCCCGCCACCTCGGTCAATCCAAAGCGCCCTACGAGTTGGTTAGCCAGTTACGAGCTAGTTTCTTTGTGATTGGCCCTCTACTAGCGCGATTAGGAGTCGCACGAGTACCCCTACCGGGTGGCTGCGCTATCGGTGCTAGACCCGTAGACCTCCACGTCCGTGGTTTACAAGCTTTAGGAGCGGAGGTGCAAATCGATCATGGTATTGTCCATGCGTATGTAAGTGGCAATAATCGTAGGTTAAAGGGAGCCAAAATTTACCTGGACTATCCCAGTGTGGGAGCCACGGAAACCTTGATGATGGCAGCTACTCTAGCGGAAGGGGAAACCATCATTGAAAATGCTGCCCAAGAGCCAGAAGTTGTTGATTTGGCAAACTTCTGCCGAGCGATGGGAGCTAAAATACGGGGTGCTGGCACAAACACCATCCTCATTTCCGGAGTTCCCCGTTTACATTCAGTAGACTACTCGATCATTCCTGATCGCATTGAGGCAGGAACCTTCTTAATTGCTGGAGCAATTACCCACTCAGAACTCACTCTCTTATCCGTGGTACCAGACCATCTCACCGCTGCTATTGCTAAGCTCCAAGATATTGGTGTTAAGGTCATTGCCGAAGGTTCCAATTGCCTGCGAGTTGTTCCTGGCACACTGCGGGCAACAGATATTGAAACTCTGCCTTATCCAGGGTTTCCCACGGATATGCAGGCACCGTTTATGGCTTTGCTCACCCAGAGTGAAGGAGACAGTGTGATTACGGAAACGGTGTTTGAAAATCGGCTGGGTCATGTGCCAGAACTCAATCGCATGGGGGCCGATATTCGGGTAAAAGGGAACAATGCCATTATCCGAGGGGTGCCTCTGTTATCGGGGGCTCCTGTAGTGGCGACAGACTTACGGGCGTCTGCTGCATTGGTGCTAGCAGCGCTAGCAGCAGAAGGAAAAACGACGATTCGGGGATTGCATCATTTAGACCGAGGTTACGACAATCTGGAGGGGAAACTGCGGCAGTTGGGAGCTAAATTAGAGCGGGTGCAAGATGAGTCAGGGCCAGAAGCAGAGGAAGAGAAAGAGAAAGCCTTGAAAACTCCGAGTGAAGCCACGGCACCACTGCAATGATGAATAGCGATTAACGCAAAAAGTTAGCAGTAGTTATTGACAAATCAGTCCTGAGTGAGGAGTCCTGTGTCTCGTCATACAACGCAGCACTCTACACTCAGCACAGAAGCAATGGTATTTAAGTTCGGCTAAACGCCCAGAGTTAGGGGGTTAAAAGTCAGAAGCCAGAAAAGAATGCGTCTGAATTCTGACTCTATTTTTCGTTTTGCATTACCCCCCAGTTTCAAACCACTTGCAGAGGAAAAAGGAATTATTTTTCGAT
>JBFLZA010000196.1:0-13103 GCA_040756535.1 Cyanobacteriota bacterium | reverse complement strand
AAGCCCACGCTACGACCCGTAACATGAGAATCTTTAGGAATTGACAGTTTGAAGACTTCCACCTGTCCCTGCTCATAGTGCATCATCGATTCAACTTGGGGATATTCCAGCACCGTCACCATCGTATTCACCGCTAAGTCAACGGTGCTGATGACGTGATGAGCTCCAGCAAGACGATACGGTTCGGCAAAATCCCGGTTACGCATCCGCGTCACAATATGGGGAGCGCCATAGTGTTTAGCCAGGGTAATCATTGCCAGATTGAGCGGATCGTCCCGGAGGGCAGCAACGACTGCATCTGCTTTGCGAATTCCTGCTTCCAACAGCAATTGGGTATTGACGGCACTCCCTTCAAACGCCATTACCCCCACCTGCTCACGGGCATATCGGCAGGCCGCAGGGTCAAGATCAATCACTGCGATCGTATGTCCCAATTGCACTAACTCTTGGGCTAAGTTTATTCCTACTAATCCTGCTCCGCCGATTAATACGTACATCGCTAATCTCGTTCGGTAATAGCTGTTATGTGCATTTCTATTATCCCGTTTGGAAATAGCGGTCAGACCCTTCGGGTAGGGAAAAGGGAAAAGGGAAAAGGGATGCATGAGTCGCGCTTTTCTCTCAAGAAAAGGAATGGTCTGTATATTTCCTTGATGCACTATGTCTTCGAGGGTATAGCGATTGCCTCAGTTTTCAAAAAATTCTGCCTGGGATTTGGCTGTCTGTAACTTCTGAAATCCCTGAACTGTCAGGATTACACCGCGCCTGCGCTTATCTTTGTGTCGTTGCATCGGTATCATCGCGCGATCGCTTTGATTGTGATAGATGGACTTAACCCAGATTGATTACACTTTAGAGCCGTCGCCTTCCTTAAAAAGATAAGGAAAAATTTCCCAAGTTAGGCGAGGACTGCTTTGACGAATGAGAAAACTTTACAATGACTTAAACCCAAGATATTACTGAGTTTAGTCAATTGATTCGGTGAAATCCTTAAGTTGAGATATTAAAAATGCCAAACTTGAGTAGTTTAGTTCGATTGGATGATGTAATGTAAGTTCGTCCCAATCATTGGTTAAAAGCAGAAAAAATGGAATGGTCTAAAACTATTGCACTTTCGGAGTTGGATAAATTGCGTCTTGAGAGTGCGCTCGATCAATCTCTCAGACAGCGTTTGGTTGAGAATCCAGAAGCTGTGCTGGCTGAGCGAGGTATTGAGGTGCCAGAAGGAGTTTTTGTAAATATCGTTGAAGATACGGAAAATACCCACACTATTACCTTGCCAGCTTTTGTTGGTGCTGACCTCTCTACCGAAAATATATCAGGGCCTATGGGTGGCGCTGCTTCGACTTGGGAATGTACTACCTGCACTCCTACATCGCCTATCGCCGCTGGTTCGCTAGCATCCCTGATTTGCCTTGGCAATAAGTAGGAAACTCGTAAATGCAGAATTTAGCCGACGCGAAGACATCCGATGTGCTCGATCTTGAGACGGCTATCCGCCTCAATCAGGAAGCGGTTATTCCCGAATTGATCACCCCCTTACTTGAGATAGCCCAGCGAGATTTGCTCGATCGGCTAGAACCCGAAGATTGGGATGTCACTTCGACGACCATCTCAGATCTTGTCGGTTGGTATCAGCAAATGCTGGCACGGCTGACAAACCTCGTCATCCTACAGAGGTTTTCAAGTTTTCACATGGTAATAAATCCATTATGGAGACCTTCGTTGGGATTGCCAGGTGATGCCCCAGAAAATGCTCGACGCGACGTGCTAGATGCTTACATCGCCTGGGAGGAGATCGAACGGCTTCTCTCAGACGATGGTCCCTATCCGGAATTGGGACGGATGCTGCGAGTAACGCGTAATAATTGGCTGGCTGCTGCGGTCGAATTAATAGAACGGATCGAACTCCATCGAGATGATATTGCCCGATTGGTCAATTGTTCCCCACAGTCACTCGGTTCCTTAACAGGAGCTAAATTTGGCATTTCCGATCCCCATGAAGGGGGGCGAACAGCAGCCATTTTGAGCTTTGGTGAGCGCAAAGTAGTTTATAAACCCCGCTCCCTCGACGGAGAACTGAGTTGGACAGCTATCTGCACTCAAGTCTTGAGCAAGAGTATTGATTTACCTGCATACTCCCTGGGTATTGTGGCGGCTGATGGTTACGGGTTTATGGAATACGTGGAACATACATCTTGCTCAAGCTTGGAGCAAGTCCGCCGCTGTTATCAAAGGTATGGCGCTCTGCTAGCTGTGGCTCATGCATTAGGGACTTGCGATTTACACCATGAAAATGTGATTGTATCGGGAGAACATCCAATCGTCATTGATGCCGAACCTTTATTTCGAGCCCGTTTAGCAGTTTCAGAGCAAGGGGAAGAGCGGCTCAAGTTCGAGCGCAATCTCTCCCTGGAGGGGTTGGATGTACGCGAGTCTGTTCTCGAACTGGGGATACTACCCCTAATTATGCGCTCTCCACTCCCGATAAAAGAACTGGATACCCAAAAAGAATACGACATTGGTGCCCTTTGCGCTTACGGGCAACACCCAATTCGAGATCAAGTACCTTGCGATCGAGGATCGAACAATCTTCAGATGCGGATGGTTTCATTAATGGCCAAGCGATTCCCAAACTTGCCCGCTCTAAATGGAAAGCCGCAGTTTTCAAATGATTTTGTGGACGATATAGTCAAGGGATTTGAAATTGTTCATGACTTTTTGCGCGTTCATCGGGATGAATATATTGGTTCAGGTGGATTGTTAAACCAATTTGCATCGAAGCAGGTACGTCTGCTAGCACGCCCCACCATGGAGTATGGAGTATTACTAGCCCGATCTATTAGTCCAGAACCTTTGCGATCGTCCGAACGACGGTTGCAGTTGTTGAAATCAGACTTGAAACAGTTAGCGTTACAACGCTTCGATACTATCCACAACCTTGCTGATAGCGAGTTAGCAAGTTTGTTTAATGGAGACATTCCCCGGTTTGAATTGAAAGGTTGCCAAACTTGCTGCTGTCATGCCAAGTTGCTCGTAGAACCGTTGGAAAGTGCTAAAACCCGCTGGATGGCTTTTGACGAATTTGATCGTCAATTGCAGGTGACTTCGATTCGAGAGCGCCTGAAAGACCGAGAACAGCAGCTAGCTGTCTCTGTGCCTAGATCGCTCGACCCATCAAACTTGGAGCAGCACGGTCTTGCCATTGTCTCAGCTATTGTCGATGCCGTCCGCTCTCCTGAATCGAATCCCTACTGGGTATATGCAACTTATGCACCAGGATTTGGAGCTACTATGGCTCATGCTGATCGCGAATCCCTCTATGAGGGAGCGGCAGGAACTGCATTAGTTGTCGCTGAAGCCGGACGATTGGCTGGAGAAACAAGTTGGTGTCAATTGGCTGCCCGTATCTTCGAGCCTGTGGTGCGCGGTCAACCATTGAACTGCTTACGTCGTGGTGGTGGTGTTGGGCGAGGTCTGGGGGGACTCGTTTATGCTATGGCCAGGGTGGCAGAAGCAACTAATAAAGAAGTTCTGTTAGATACTGCCATGCGTCTGATAATCGATCATGGTCATCAACTGGCAGTAGAAGATGGATTAGACGAGGTACTCTATGGGCGAGCAGGATTGCTCTTGGGAGTAACTGCTCTGCATAAGCGTCGTCCTAGCGAACGCTTGCGGGAAGTAGCTGATCTGATAGCAGATCAGCTAATAAGTCGTGCTGTCCGTACCGAATTCGGTACTCACTGGCTCGGTCTGTCCGGTAGTCCGCTCCCCAATGTCAGCCACGGCACAGCCGGAATTGCTATGGCCTTGGTTCGCTATGCACAAATGCGCGATTCCAGTATTGCGGCGGAGTTAGCTCAGGAGGCCCTAGCTTTTGACGATACCTTTTGGCTATCGAACCAACAGGGCTGGCTGGATACACGCTTGGATGAGATGAATGCAGAGCAGCGCACGAGCTGGTCTTGGTGTAATGGCAGGTCTGGGGCTTTGTTAGCCCGCCTCACCGTCTCCGAAGCTCTGGGAACTTCCTTTAACGATGGGCTCGTTCCTGATGCCCTAAGCGCTCCAGCAACAGACGTATTGGTAGAGGCATCCCCAGGGCTATGTTGTGGAACGGCTGGTGCGATTGACGCGCTGTTGCAACTACAGCAGCATACAAGACATTCTCAAATATCAGATTGTCTTGAAAAGGCTGTGAACACATTAGCTATGTCTACTGCTAAAAGCCATTACTCGACCTTAACAGCATCCTTGTTTGCAGGTACTTCAGGATTTGCTTTTGCTCTGCTGCGGGCAGCTAGACCTTCTGAAGTCGATTCTGTTTTGTGGTTTGGCTAAACCGTAGGTAGTTCATTTGCCTTTTCCTTAAGTTGGAGATGAAGAGTTGCGATCCTGACAACGAGTTGTTGTTGGTATATTTTCCTAGGGAATGCTGAGTTTCTAGTCATACCGAATCCGGGATGACTACCCCTTTTTTTAGAAAAAACCACAGAAGAGAGGATGGGAAAGTTTTTCGACTTTGAAATTAAGGAATTCAAATTATGTCAGTAATGCACGGAACTGAAAGCATAAATTTTTCTGTGGAAAAGCCTATATCAAGCTCCTATTTGAAGCTTAAGCAAACGGTTGGTTGCAATTACCGTTCGGATCTATCTGCTTGGGAGATTAAAGATTCTCGTGGTTATTTCGAGTTTACGCTCAATGCTGGTGACAAGGGCGGTGTCGGATCTATAGAAATTGTCCTGCGTTCCTGTGATGGTGTAGTGAACGGTTTAACCAACTGCCCCATTACTATCTCCGTCAATGGGAATAGTATCAGCGGATATGATAGAGACGAAAAATACGGTCGCCTTCAAGGAAAGAATCCGCGTAAATTGAACTGGTATGACAAGTCATTCTATATTCCACCAGGTTTGATTACTGCTGGGGAAAATACAGTTCGCGTTCAAGCAAATGGCGGTTCCACAGTCTTCTTTCTACAAAAAGTTACCCTGTCATGTTTAATGCAGGGAACTGAAAGCATAGATTTCTTTCTGGAAAAGCCTATATCACGCTCCTCTTTGAAGCTTGAGCAAACGGTTGGTTGCAATTACCGTTCGGATCTATCTGCTTGGGAGATTAAAGATTCTCGTGGTTACTTCGAGTTTACGCTCAATATTGGTGAAAAGCACGGTGTCGGAATTGTTTTGCGTTCCTGTAGTAGCCTAGTAAACGGTTCAACAAACTGCCCAATTACTGTATCCATTAATGGGAACAATCTCATCACCGGATACGATCCACATCAGGTGCATTGGTATGATAAGTTATTCTATATTCCATCAGATCAGATGAATGTTGGGGACAATACTCTTCGAGTCCAAGCGGATGGCGGTTCCACAGTCTTCTTTCTACAAAAAGTTATTCTTTCGTGCTTTCAGGTCCAACGTCAGCAACAGAGCAACTGGTGTTGGGCTGCATGTACCGTGAGTATTGCGACTTACCACAACACCAGTAGTACTTGGAATCAGGGGTTACTTGTCAACGCTGAGTTGCGTCAGACAACATGTATTGTAAATGGTTCGACTCTGCAATGTAATAAGCCATGGTATTTCGACAAAGCCTTGAGTCGAACCGGGAATTTAGATAAATTACAGAAGGGTACATTGCCAATCGATAAAATTGAAACAGAGATTGCAGGGATGCGGCCAATCGGCGTATGTATTAACTGGGGTTCTAATCACTTCGTAGTTATTGCCGGAGTTGGAGCAACGAACAATGTGCTCGCAATCGAAGACCCATGGTATGGTTTCTCGCTTGTAGGTTACGACTCATTCTGCACAAATTATCAACAAATCCGTGGGAAATGGACGCACTCTTATTTGACGAAAAAGTAAATTTATTCAATTGAAGGAAAAGAACTATGCCAATCTACACTCAAACACCCCCTGCGGATGTGTCCCGCGCACTTGGTACTATGCGGAATCTAGTCCATCCCAAAGATGATGCGCTGGGTGGTGCAGTCGCCGATATTCAGCGTGACCCGTCTGCTCATAATCCACATATGATCCAAACATTTGACCTGAGAGACCTTGTCAACAGCAATGACTTGCCTCAACCGATAGACGTTGGCTGGCGCTTTCTCACCACAACTACTGATGGTCGTAAGATTTCAGCCGAGATTGATGCCACCACTGATGGCACTGTTCACAATCAGTTGAATCAAGGACCTTTTATTGAATCTACTGAACAGGTGCTTGAAAATTTGCAGAATGAGCCTTTGGTGCAGCAAGGCAACTACACATTCTCCGTTATCAAAATCCCTGCGCTTTATTTAATGGCCGTGTGGTTACACGATCAAATTGACCAAGAGGATCGCCTTATTCCGCTCCCGCCAAATCCGGATACTTTGATCTCTGGTAGACTCTACAACCTCAGAGATTTTTTTGACGCACTTCGAGAATTAGCGAGACAAAAACTCTCTTCAGATATTTAGTCAATAGCGTGCGTTAGCTAAAACGTAACCCATTGATTTTTAGTGTGAATTGTGGTTTTTGTGAGCAATAAATTGGCTCAGAAGCGATCGCAAAAATACTGAGCGTACAACTGGCAACTAACCGTCGCCTGCTCGCCTACTAGATGCACCAACCCCATACTTTGCAACTTAAACGCCTCCACTAAATCCAACTCCACAGGTGCTTTGCTCCTCACCACAGAGCCAAACGCCGCTGCCAACGAAGGCTCTTGTTGCAGCTTCCATAATTGTCGTTGTAAGTGATTGCTATAACTTCCCCCTGAGGTAGAGGATGTTTGCCACACCTGCTTGAGATTGACATCCTCACGCGCAATGTGATACAATCCTACCCGAACTAAATAGGGATTCCCACCCACGAAATCCGTCAGTTGCTGTGCCTCCTCATCTGACCAATCCAGTCCATGCCCTCGACGCAAATCTTGCACCTGTTCGCTTGTAAATGGCGGCAGCTCAATTGGTAGCCCCACATTGAACGGTGACTTATTGGCAAAAAGCGAGATATAAATTTCCGTTGAATGTACCACAACTAACCGGAGTTTTCGCCAAATTTCCCGATTCTTTGCCTCCTCATGCCAGGTTCGCAAAAGTCCAAAAAAGTCACTCGCCAAGTCGGGATAGGCGAACAAGCGATCGACATCATCTAAACCTAGCACCAGAGGCTCGGCGATTGAGGCTAGCAGATACTGCTCAAAGTACATCTTGCAGCTAACAATACTCCCAAAAACCTCATCCCAATAGTCCCCTAGCTGATTCGGGAGTTGCAAACCTAGACTCACGTTGGCGCAAAACCATCGTAAGAATTGCTCCAAATCTTGGAAAATCTCTCTATCGGCTAACTGAAAGCTTAAAGACACCGTTCGTAAGCCTTGGGAAGCAGCTTGCTCGAGAATCCTAGTGCAGAGCGAGGTTTTTCCCATCCGTCTAGGAGCTTTGATCCGCAGGAGCGCTCCCGGTTGTAGAATGGTCTTATAACACTCAGACTCAATCGGGGGACGCTCCACATAAAAGGGCGAATCCAGAGGCACTTGACCACCCGGCAATTCCAGCACTATCGCTTGCCCCAGTTGTGTAGTGTCTGACTCCTCAACCTTCTCTATCTCAGGAGAGACCCAGAAATAATCAGTTGCCTCCAGAGTCAAATTAAAAGCGCTGAAGTAGCTTTTCAGGGTTTTCCGATCAACACCAGCTTCGCAAGCCCATACCTTCATCAGCGTATTCACAGCTAACCCCGTGCGATCGCTCATATCTTCGAGAGTATACCGATTGCCGGAGTTTTCAAAAAATTCTGCTTTAGATATTGCGGTCTGTAACTTCTGAAATCCCTGTGATGTCAGGATTACACCACGCCTGCGCTTGTCTTTGTGTCGAGGTTGAGGCATCATCGTCTGATTGCGAGCACTCTGATTGTGATTTGATTTAGCCCCGATTGATACACCCTACAGCCGTCGGATTCCTTAAAAAGATCAGGAAAATTTTACCAAGTTAACGGGACTTAGACAATTTCTAAGAGCCATCGGACTTTTCCCGCTAAAATTCCAGTCCTTGCCACACCGGAAGCTAGGCAAGACTGGCTATTGGAAATAGCGTTTCTACCGGATGAACAGATTGTGGCTGTGAAACTACAGCTATAGGAAAAGTTCAGTTTGCAAACATGAACAGCGATAAGAAGCAACATAAGGAAAACATCGTTTTATCCGGCAATCGGGGACTGTCGGAGGATTCTTCTCCTCTGATGGAAAGCGAGGGCTTTTTCCGGCAAGGACTCGATAAATTTAATCGCAGCGACTATCGTAGTGCGATTGAAGCCTTCAACCAAGCGTTGCAGGTTAATCCTGATTTGGCTGAAGCTTATCGACACCGAGCTAAGAGCCATTATTACCAGGGAGATTATCTCGAAGCCATCAAGGATTACAGCCATGTTTTGCGGATTAATCCCCGCAATGCTGGAGCTTATAGCGATCGCGGTTTGATTCGTGCTCAAATGGGCGATCGCCCAAGAGCCATGCAGGATTATAACCAAGCCTTACAGCTTGATGCTAATTGTGTCCCCGCTTACCTAAATCGCGGTTTTCTGCGGGTGGAATTAGAAGACTATAAAGGAGCGATCGCAGATTGCAATGCTGCCCTGAATATTACTCCTGATCTGCCTGAAGCCTATCTTAACCGAGGTCTTGCTCGTTATGAATTAGAGGACTTTCAAGGAGCAAAGGAGGATTATGATCAAGCGCTACAGATTAATCCCTATTTTGCTGCCGCTTACTATAACCGAGGGGTGACTCTAGTAGCGGCGGGAGAGTATCAAGACGCGATCGCAAATTTTGACCAAGCGCTACAACTACATCCTAACGATGCCCAAGTTTACCTCAATCGCGGTTATACCCGCCTGCAACTGGGTGATAATTGGGGATGTATGGAAGATTTCGACCAAGCGCTCAAGATTGACCCGGTTTCTGCCAAGGCATTTTTAAGCCAGATTGCTTATGCCTTGAACGATGAACAGGACACCTTTGAGGACGAAAATCAGCAACTGGTTCAAGGGTTAATTCTCCAAGGTGATTTCCGCTATCAATCCGGAGACTATCAAGCCGCTCTCAAAGCGTTCGATCATGCCTTGACTCTCGACTCCAATAATCCTGAAGCCTACAACCGACGCAGTACTGTTCGCTCTGTTTTGGGAGATTATCAAGGAGCGATGGAGGACTTAGAAAAAGCCAAACATCTCTCCCTAAGTCAGGATACTGAGTTGCAGCACATAGTAATAGATAGGGGAGACGCCCAGACGGGGGGACAAGGAGGACAAGGAGGACAAGAGAGGCGAGGAAAGAGAGAGAAAATATTCAGTATGAACGCAACTGCGTCTGAGCCATCCGTACCGCCAACACCAGTAGCAACCGTTGAACTCAGTGCTCAGGATTACTATCAACGAGGTGTAGCCAAGCTCAACCAAGGCGATTTCCTAGAAGCTATTCAAGATTTTAATCAAGTTCTACAGATGAAAGGTCAAGATGCTACTGCTTTGACTTGTCGGGGTTTTGCTTACGCTCGTCTAGGAGAAAATCAACGTGCGATCGCAGATTTGAAAATGGCTGCAAAGCTGTTCTACGAGCAAGGAGATGTAAAATCTTCCAAGGAAATCGTAGAGACACTCAAAAAGCTTCAACAGTAGTCCAAGCAACCTCGACAGGTTGAGACGATCAACTTGTCAAAGCAAGACCCCCCGGACTGCGTCCCGCTTCGCTATCAGTCCCCCCTTGTTAAGGGGAGAAGTAAGGAAAATCAGGCTCCCTCCCCGAACTCGTGGGGAGGGTTGGGGTGGGGTTTCAGGATTTATTCAAGAGACCCCCATGAACTGGCGTTCACAACCAAGGATGAAAATTACCCTCTCCTGACTTGGAGACTCCTAACTCCTATTTTCTAGATAGGTCTACTGAATCCCGGCAACGGGATTGAAACAAGCCGCCGATGTCGATTACGATAACCAGCCTCTGCCGTTTCCAAATTCACAGGGAACTCTTTTGAGTCGTTGGAATTCAATATATACAACTGACACAACATACTTTTTGCAACCTTTCCTGTAGCCAAAAGCGCGGCATAATGATTCAAACCGTGTCCATGGCGTTCTTACCGGATAAGCAAATTGCGTCTGTGAAACTACAGATAGAACACCGATTCAGTATTAAAAATATGGTTTTATCAGAAAATCGAGAAGTGTTTGGAAATGCTTCTACTTTGGATTTATCCACTCCAAATCAAGCTGTTAACAATCCCTCTTTACAAATTCAACAAACGCCTACAGTTCCAATGGAGGCGGCGGACTTTTTTAAACACGGATTAGAAAAATTTAATCGTGGCGAGTATCGTGCTGCCCTTGAAGACTTTAATCAAGCGTTGCGGATTAATCCTAATTTAGCGGAAGCGTACCATTACCGAGCGATGAGCCGCCACAAAAAAGGAGATCATCCCGGAGCCATCCAAGATTACAGCGAAGTGTTGCGGATTAATCCTAACCACGCCGAGGCTTACCATAATCGGGGTTTTGTTCGGACTGAGCTAGGCGATCGCTGGGGCGCAATGCAGGATTATAATCAAGCTTTAGAGATTGATGCTAGGCATATTAAAGCTTACTTAAATCGCAGCTCGTTGCGTTTGGAATTAGAAGATTATAAAGGCGCGATCGCAGATTGCAATACAGTCCTGAGTATTAACGCCAATTTGGCTAAAGCTTACCTAACCAGAGGTTTAGCTCATTATGAAGTAGAAGACTATCAAAAAGCCATTGAAGATTACAATCAAGCGTTAACGATTAATCCCAATATTGCCGAAGCGTACTTGAACCGAGGGTTGAATTTGATTGCTCTAGAAAAGTACGAAAATGCGATCGCAGATTTTAGTCAAGCGATAGAACTCAATCCTAGCTATATTCAGGCTTACCTCAACCGGGGTTATACCCGAATGCAACAGGGTGATAATTGGGGAAGTATAGAAGATTTCGACCAAGCACTGAAAATTGATTCAGTAGCAGCTAAGGCATTTTTCAACCACATGGCTCATGCCTTTCAAGCTGAACAGGGAGCGTTTGTGGATGACAATCAGCAGCTTATTCAAGGTTTAATTATTCAGGGTAATCTGCGATATGAATCAGGAGATTATCAAGCCGCAGTCAATGCTTACAATCAAGCCTTGAATCTCGATCCAAACCATATTGAAGCTTACAACCGACGCAGTACGGTTCGTTCTGCTCTAGGAGACTATGAAGGCGCATTGGCGGATTTAGATAAAGCCAAATCACTTTCATTTTAGAAGCTGGGGAGCGGGGGAGCTGGGGAGCTAGGGAGCTGGGGAGCTGGGGAGCTGGGGAGCTGGGGAGCTGGGGAGCTGGGGAGCTAGGGAGCGGGGGAGCTGGGGAGCTAGGGAGCGGGGGAGCTGGGAAGCGGGGGTGAATAATTTGCATAATTAAAGACGGGCAAGATGCCCATCCCACAAGAAAGCAAGCTAAACACTAACGAGTTCGTTAAAACGAAAATTCTCAACCTTCAAACCTTCAAACCTTCAAACCTTCAAACCTTCAAACCTTCAACCTTCAACCTACTAACCTTCAACCTGACGCTTCGGGGCGTTATCAAAAGCACGAGCGATCGCATTCCACGCTAACTTGCGTTTTAAACTAGTATCCAAGGGTAAAGGCCGAACTGGCGCACTATCAGCGCGAGGATGAAACTCTGATACGTAGGTGTAGCGATCGCTTAATCCCCAAGTTAGCACGGCAATGACGGCGGGTTCATCCAACACGGTTGAGAGATAGTCTTCATAGATACTAGCAACAATGCGATCGCGCACTACTACATCTAAGGGCAACTTTTTATCGACGACATCCAACTCCGTAATCAAAATCTTTAACCCTAAACTAGAAACATCCCTAAGAAAATTTCTCAATTTTTTGGGATTAAACTCTGTGGCATCACCTTCTAAATGTGCTTGAATCCCAAGGGCATGAATCGGTGTTCCCTTAGACTTCAAACGCTCTAGTAATTTCAGAACAGCGGTTCTTCTCGCTTCATCTCTACTGTTGTCATACTCCATCCCATAGTCGTTATAAACTAACATGGCCTGGGGGTCAGCTTCAGCCGCAACCCGAAAGGCAAGCTCAATATAATCAGGGCCTAAAAACTCCAACCAAGGGGTTTCTCCTAAACCGTCAGGGCGTTCGTTGAACGGTTCAATTGCCTCATTCACCACATCCCAAGAGTGCATTTTTCCGGCATAGCGCCCCGCAACGGTTTGAATATGCTTCACTAAAAACTGCTCTGCATTTTGGCGATTTACGGTTTCCTTGAACCAATCCGGTAAAGATACTCCCCAGACTAAAGTATGCCCTCGGAACAGCAATTTCTGATTTTGAGCATATTGAGCCATCCAATCGGTTGCAGCAAAATCAAATTTGTCGGGAGAGGGGCGTAGTGGTGCCCATTTGAGTTCCCATTCGGGGACAAGTATGGCACATTCTTGAGCAAAACGAATAGCAAGTTCTTTGTTGTTAGAAAGGTCAAGATATCGACCTGCTGCTCCATATATTAATCCTTTAGCTGCAGCACGCTCCTTTAAGGACGCTTCTCCTACTACACTAAAATCTCTTTTGGGATCGTAGGGAATTGGCTTTTTTTTATCCCTCACTTTAGCCGTTACTATAGCACCCATACCTGCCAACGTTCCTAACCCTAACCAAAGAGTACGTCTTCTTGTCAGTAATCGGTTTTTGGGCATTGAAAATAATTCTTCCAGCCTTTTATTTGGTGTCACATTTGTACGGCGGGTTTAGGGTTAACCTTTGTATCTAACCGAAAAATGTGATGCAAAACCCGCCCTTAACTTGAGAATGTGCAACACAACCATTCAATTACAAAAAATAGGTTGAACTTTTGTTATCGGTGGGGGAGGGCGGGTTTTGATTGTCAATTATCGGTTCCTTGACGGGATTAGTTCCTAAAGTCAGCCCCTACACGTATTTTTCCCAATTCCCGATTCCCCATTCCTGATTTGAGTTCAACTTACTTGTTTAGAAGTAGCGATCGCAACTACACCATACACC
>JBFLZA010000195.1:0-13158 GCA_040756535.1 Cyanobacteriota bacterium | reverse complement strand
GTTCCCGATCGGTTTCTACTGGTTGATTGTCAGCGAATTGCGAATACATACTGCTCCACTACGTCGGTTGACTATTGCCTACGTTAAGAGTTCCCACTAGAGCTTCAAATTCTTACTTTAATTTGGCTGATTTACGGTAAAAGTGAGTACACATTTACAAAGTTCATACAATTGAAAAGTTAGTGTTTACTGCTAAAGAAAGAATTTCTCGCTCACTCAGCATAGCTTGTGAGACTTGCAGTCAACCACTTATGAACTATGGAGAGAGGGATGAAAGCATTTGTTGCTGGAGCTACAGGTCAAACAGGACGCCGGATTGTACAAGAACTGGTTAAGCGCAACATTCCCGTTCGGGCGTTGGTACGGAACTTAGAGAAAGGGAGAGAAATTCTTCCACCTGAAGCAGAATTAGTCGTAGGAGACGTATTGAAGCCAGAGGGACTTGGTGCTGCGATCGCAGATTGTACTGTTCTCTTGTGCGCCACAGGCGCTACTCCGACGCTTTTTGACCCAACTGGCCCCTACAAAGTAGATTATGAAGGCACCAAAAATCTGGTAGATGTGGCTAAGGCCAAGGGACTTGAGCATTTTGTCTTAGTCTCGTCTTTGGCTGTATCCCAAATTTTATTTCCGCTCAACCTGGCTTGGGGAATTTTGTGGTGGAAGAAGCAAGCAGAGGAACACCTGCAAAAAAGTGGCTTGACTTATACAATTGTGCGACCAGGGGGTCTAAGAAATGAAGATAACCCAGACCCGATTGTAATGTCATCGGCAGATACGCTGTTTAGCGGCAGTATTCCTCGAACCAAAGTGGCACAAGTTTCTGTCGAGGCGCTGTCACAGCCGGAAGCACGGAATAAAATTGTAGAAGTGATTGCCAAGGCGGATGCTTCCGATAAAAGCTGGGATCAGCTATTTGCTGGAGTAATCTGACTGGTTAACGCGACGCTTGTGTTGAACAGCGTGAGGGTTATTTAACTGGGTACATCCATCACCCTTACGCAAGTCTATCCGCTAAAAATTCCACGAAGAGATTATCCAGAGATTTGCCTTGAGGAATTTACTTGCTAAATTCGGTGCCTTGGGGTTAATGGTCTTGATGTTCCAGCTGTATACAGGCAATTGGGCAAAGCAGTTTTACCCTAAGCATTCAAAAAACCTCTACGGGACTCCGCCACTCGTGATGAAAGGGGGCGACCCCTATATTCGCGCTTTGATGCGAACGATTACAGCGAGTGAGGCGAATGACGCCCAACCCTATACACTCCTCTACGGGGGTGAACGCATCTGGAATTTGAGCCGTCATCCTAACCGCTGTGTCCGAATTGTCGCTGGCCCCAATATTGGCAACTGTACGACAGCAGCGGGACGGTATCAGTTCATCAATACTACCTGGGACAATATGGCACAGCGCTATCATCCTGGGCCATCGGGTTTTCTATTTTGGCGGTTCTACAGCTTTGAGCCGGAATATCAGGATAGGGTGGTTTATCAGTGGCTGAGTGATGAGAAAGCCTGGGGTGTTAATATTTCCCAACAACTCCGCAAAGGCAGATTGAACGTTGTGCTACGTCGGCTTTCGGGAACTTGGACGAGTTTGGGTTATGGAATAGAAACCAATTCGATGTCCGGGTATTTACCAGCGATTTATAGGCGGATGCTTAAGGAAGAATTGCGAAAAGCGGGTAAGGTGGGAGCTTGAAAGATAGAGAAATAGGGATTGACAAATTCGTCTTTTTACCCATTTAACTTTATTCCCGAAGGCAGAAGGCAGAAGGCTCCAAGGGAAAAGATTGACGAGTCTTGGTTTCAGGATTGAGATTTGTTCTAATCGTCTTGGCGACTGCTATAACAAGCAATAGCTGGGACGGGCAATGCGTCCCATCCCACAAAAGTTTTAACAATAATGATGGTGCAGAATCGATGGGGCAGAACTGAACACTCCTCGTCAGCACTCTACCCAACGAACTTTGGTTTGAGCTAACTTCGAGTCATTGGTAGGCAGAGGGTAGAGATGGCAACACAGCTACAAAAGTTCTGGAAGTTTGCGACAACTTATGACCTGCGTGAACTCCTGAAAGTAGGGAACCCAGGAGAGGCAGCGGAGTTAGGGGTAGAGGCTTCTAAATTTGCTTTGGAATTTGCAGTCGCTATAGGATTGTTGGGTTCTGCGTTTACTCCGGCAGGTCTTGCTGTAGCTGGGCTATCGGGTGTAGGGTTGGCTATCAAAGGGGTAAGGTTCTATCGCGAAAAGACGGGTGAGGAACTGAGTCTAGAGGAATGGGTAGCGATCGCATCTCCTTTAGCATATCTAGAAAGCTTGAATGAATTGGCACAAACCAATGAGGTATTGCGGCAACTCGGTGAAGTGCCTATCTCGGAACCCGTCAAACTGCAAAGCGAAAAACTCGGACAGTTTCAACTCGATGAGCATTTAGCCAGAAACGCCCTCAGTTGTTTCCATGAATCAGAATTCGCTCAAGCCTTAAATCAGCTATTGTCAACTCAGCTACAACAAGCTGGAATCGCTCAGAATGAAGCTCAAATTGTGACGGCGTGGGTAGCTTGGGGAACTCAACGACACCTGAAGTCAGCCTTGGAGGATGCAGGGGATTCTATCCGGGAGATAGCACAATTGTATGGTGCTGGGCGGAGGCAGGAACCGGACAAATATGACAGCATTGACGCTTACTTGACAGAGGAAATTGCTACAAAGCCTCTAGAGAAAGTTTTTGCTGAGAACTTCACCTTCAGGGATATCTATGTGCCGCCGAAGGCAAAACCAGTTGATAAAAGCGGTGATGTCGATGAAAAAGCAGAAGCGTTTGATTTAGAGACTTGGGCAAAGGATATTCTCCACAATCCCCAGAAACAGGGTCAAGTGATGTTTATTCAAGGGGGGCCGGGGCGAGGCAAGAGCGTATTTTGTCGGATGTTTGCTGACTTAGTGCGGCAACAGTTCCACCCCATTTGGACACCTGTATTAATTCGCTTGCGAGATATCCCGAAATTACAGCCGAGTTTTCGAGACACACTGCGAGAAGCGGTTCAAGCTGATTTTGCTGCAAGTGATGATGGTTGGCTGACGGATAGAAATACCCGATTTTTGTTCTTGCTCGATGGTTTTGATGAGTTGGTGATGGAGGGCAGAACCAGCGGATTAGAAGAATTTTTGAAGCAAGTGGGGCAATTTCAACAAGATTGCCAACGCAGCAAAGATATGGGGCATCAGGTTTTAATCACAGGTCGTTCCCTAGCTTTGCACAGCATCGAACGGTTCATGCCTCACAATCTGGAGCGAGTGGAAATCCAGCCGATGGATGAGGAACTCCAGCAGAGATGGTTTGCCAATTGGGGAAAATTGGTTGGGGCAGAGCAAACGTATCTGATGGGGATTTTACAAGATAAACGTCTACCCGACCAATTGCGAGAACTGGCGCGAGAACCCCTGCTGCTCTACCTCTTAGCAGCGATGCATCGAGACGGTGAGTTGAGATTAGAGATGTTTGAGGAAGCTGAGGGAGCTAGGGCAAAAATTTTGCTTTATGAAAAAACATTGGATTGGGTGCTGACGAAACAGCGTCCAGATTGGCTGAACCGACAGCTAACCGCCATGGAAACAGAAGGGTTGCGGCGCATTTTGGCAGAAGCAGCCCTCTGTGTGGTGCAGTCGGGAGGGGAATGTGCGGCGATGGCAATGGTGAAGGAGCGGATTAAGGATAATGATGTTGCTGCTGGGTTAATCCGCGATGCACAAGAGCGATTGGGAAATGATGCCCTCAAGAATGCTTTGGCTGCTTTTTATCTTCAACCTGCTAAGGGTGATAAGGGGGGTTCAGTTGAGTTTGCTCATAAGAGTTTTAGTGAGTTCTTGTTTGCCCAACGGCTGAAAGAAAGTTTGGAAGAATGGACGGAGCCGGGTAGAAGGGGTGAGGAATTTCTCGTCAAAAATGCTCAGATGCATTGGGAAATTTATGATTTGCTGGGTTACGGTGGGCTGACTCAGGAGATTGTGGAATACCTGATGGGTTTGCTAAAGACCCCCCCAGCCTCCCTCGTTAAGGGGGGAGCAAGAGAGAGTGAGTTTCGTCCAGTAGAGTTGTTCAAGCGTCTGGAAAATTTCTATCTTCGCTGGTGCGATGGAGAATTTATTGATGCGCTACAAGATAACTATCCTCAGAAAAAGATGAGCCAGCTACAAGGGCAAGGAATCAAGACAGGAATTCGACAGGTAGATGTCTATGCTGGGTTGAATGTAATGGTTTTACTCTTACAGTTGAATCATCATGCCCAGTCAAAAAATGATCTAAAAGATAAAATTATCTTCTATCCTTGCGGTCAAAAAGACAGTGATAGTTTTGATAGAAGGCGATTGCGTCGCCTGATTAGTTACGGCCATTGCTTTGGCTATGAGACTTTTTCAAACTATGGGGCTTTTGAAAGTATAGTTTTACCTTTCCTCAGTAGTGCATATCTCGTTGATGCAAACCTCAGTAGCATAACCCTTGATACTGCAAACATCAGTGGTACAAACCTATCTGGTGCAAGCTTCTTTAAGACAGGTCTTAATGCCGTTAACCTCAGTAATGCAGACCTTAGTGACGCAAACCTCAGTGGTGCTTCTTTGATTGGTACAGACCTTAGTGGAGCAAATCTCAGTGGAGCAAACCTTAGTAGCGTAAACCTCGCTGGAGCAGACCTTAGTGGAGCGAATCTCAGTGGAGCAAACCTTAGTAGCGCACTCCTTAGCGGTGAGGACTTCAGAGGTTTCTCCTCCACTGGCGCAGACCTAGAAAATATTTCCTGGGATGAGAATACTAAGTGGGAGGATGTGCAAGGGTTGGAGGCAGCAGAAAATGTGCCAGAAGCCTTAAAGCAAAAGTTGGGGCTGGAGTAGAGCTATCCGCTGGTAAGTAGTACGGATGCAATGAGCATGAGCCATTGCCAGCCCAAAAGAGCGATCACGTTTTCCGTTAGAGTGGGGGAATTGCGATCGCTTTTAACCTTTAAACCAAGCAGAGTTATTTTTGACCCACTTTTTGGGAGGATTGACGGGCTGCTTGAGTCAGCAACTTAACCAGTTGCACCAGTTGAGGTTTATCAAAGGCTTGGATAATCGCTTTAGCTGCGGCTTTAGGTTCCACTGGAAGTGTAATCTCTTTAGTCGCGGCAGTGGGCGCTTTCGTTGCAGCTTTAGGTGTCTCCTTCTGCTTAGAGGTGGCAGGTGCTGATGCTGCGGCGAGTTGCTGCAAATCTTGACTCGGCTTTAACTCATTGACTTTCCCATGTTGTAAGCGATCGCTCCCTTGCTTGAGTTCTGTAATTACCGCCCGTGCTAGCATCGGGTAAGGATTCTTGGGGTTGGCGATCGCTTTATAGGAGAGTTGTACCAACCCTTGCCAAGGTTTAATTCCCCCTCCTGCCTGCGCTAGACGCTTGCAGTGTTCCTGAAGTTTTTTGCGATTGCTTGGCGTGTCTTGTTGCTTAAATAGCTGCAACATCTGTTTGAGAGTGTCTGTTACCTGAGCGGTAAAGTTTGGAGGTAGGGACTCTGATTTTTTGCCATCTTGGGAAGCAGGCGCTGCACTGCCGCCACTAACCATTCGTTCAAGGTAATTCTGTAATTGGGCAAATTCTGGTTCTGCTGCTTGGAGTCTTTTTTCTGCATCCTCTTCCCGCAGACCAAAGGGGCCTTGTAGCTGTTCTATTAAATCTTTGAGGGTATCGTATCCTTGTAAAAATAAAGTTTCCAGCTTTTGGTCAACCTTTATCGGATGATCTTTAAGAATTTTAAACGAATCCTCTAAGCGGTGGGCTGTCTTTTGGATACTGGCAAACCCTAACATCGCTGCACCTCCCTTAACAGAGTGGGCAGCACGAAACATTTCATTGACCCTCTCTTGATCTGACACCACTGTGCGTAGATCTAATAGCCCTTTTTCTAAGGTGTCGAGGTGTTCTTTCGCTTCTTCAATGAAATAACCTAAAATCCTTTGCTGGTTACCCGCATCCACGGCAGTTTTTCCTATTCAGCTCAATTTTGTGTATTCAGGGTTTGCAAGGGCTACCCTAGCCACTTTTGGTGTCGGGTAGTATCAAGTGTAACTGTTGCCAAAATTCCCAGTCATAGTCTTTCTCTTTTTTTAGAGTACCGGAAATCGGCAAATGAATGCTGCCTTGGAACAAGAGTTTTGCTGTACTGAGGGGGTTTAGACGGGTAGGAGAGAAAATTCTAAGATACACTAGGAGCACCGTCTGGAGCAAACCTCCTATATTGGGGAAAGCCTAGTGAAGCGCGATCGCATTCTTACACGCTACTTGACCCGTGACACCACGGCTAGCGTGTTCACTCCAGGATCGGTCAGCTTGAAGACGCTACTGGACATTAGCGTGAGTGACGCAATAATAAACCCTCAGCTTAAAGCCGAGGGATAAATCGAAGGAGCTTTTACCTCCTTTTTCTTCATGGCAATCCTCACTGTATCCGTAAGGTCTAAAAAAGAGTCATTGAGCTTATTCCGCAATAACTCAGTTAATCCCCCCTTTTTTCGTGTGAAAGATCACAGGATTTAGTCCAAGAGATGCTTCAAATTAAGGAAAACTGGGGACTGACTCAAGGTTAAAATTCATTGCAGGAAATCACGCATGTAGTGATTAACAAGCTCCGGCTTTTCCTGCTGTACCCAATGACTACAGTTGACAATGTAGTGAATTTGGAAGTCTCTGACGTATTCTTCCGTCCCGTAAGTCAACTCCTTACCCAAAGCGGCGTCTTCCTCACCCCAAATCATTAAGGTTGGCACATCGAGGAGCGTCCACTCCTGTTGCTGGAAACTCGAGAAAGCATTGCGATAATAGTTAATCATCGCCGTCAGTGCGCCAGGCTTTGACACAGCATCTCTATAGGCTTCGATATCTGCTTGAGTAAAGGCACTTTTATCAATTGCCATGCTTTTAAAAGCAAATTCAATCAGTTGATAGTCTGACACCTCTATCAGGAATTCTGGTAGCATCGGTAGCTGAAAGAAAAAAGCATACCAGCTACGCATCAACTGCTGGGGATTGCGTAACCCTTCCGCAAATTTGGCGGGATGGGGAATGTTCATCACAATCAGTTGTTCTACCATTTCCGGGTGAGCATAGGCAAAGTACCAAGCGATCGCACCTCCCCAATCATGACCCACTAAGATACAGCGATCGTATCCCAGTCCTTTAATCACACCTTCTACATCTTTAATAAACTCACTCATCACATAAGCTGATTGGTTCTGTGGCTTCTCGCTTTCGTTGTAGCCGCGCAAATCGAGAGCAACAACCTTATAATCTTTAGCAAATTCCGGAATTTGGTGACGCCAAGAGTACCAAAACTCTGGAAATCCATGCAGCATCAGCATCAGCGGCCCTTCACCTTGAGTCACGTAATGTAGCCTGATCCCATTACTCATTAGGTATTCATGCTGCCATGTTCCTTCTATTACAGCCATTAATATCTCCTCATCAAGTTTTTTGAAATCCTATCGCCTTTTTCTTTGATGATGCGCTCTCCTGAGGCGGAATTTCCTTCAAACAAGGGATCGCTTTGCAGAAGGTCTTTTGCTGAAAGTAAGTTTTTTTACCCTCCTCTTTTAGATAGACTGCGGGGTTAGCTTTTCTATTTCCTTAGGGAAGCTAGAGTCATTTGCAGGTTCCCGCTAAAGATTGATTGAACTCATAGGCACAAACAATAAGCTGGTGAGAGTTAGAAACAGCTTAAAACCAAACAGCTTAAAACCAAGGAATTTAATTTATGAAGCAATCTAATTTATCCAAACTTTTTAGCGCAAGTGTGATTGCGGCAAGTTTATCAATAGTACCCTTGACGTTTTCTGCCCAAGCACAGGACACTGCTCCTGGAACCTACGTAGAGCCAAATGGAGAAGTCGAAACAGTAGCCGTATATGAAGAAAATGATTTTGACTGGGGTTGGTTAGGTCTACTAGGTTTAATTGGATTAGCGGGTTTAATGCCTAAAAAGCGCCGCGAACCGGTTCATCACATTAACGAACCTGATGTAGTAGTCCGTCCTGGTTCTGACTATCGTCGCTAATTAAGTTCTTTAAAAAGAGAGCGATAAAATCATGAAGATTTCTAATTTTTCCAAATTTATTGGCGCGGGTTTGATGGCTGCCAGTTTAGTAGTTTTCCCTACAACTGTTTTTGCACAAACCCAATCTGAGCAAACCCAAACTGGTACTACCGGTAACACCTACGAGCAACCCGCTGGGGATGTGGATGCTGTCAATACTGATAATGACTCTGACTGGGGTTGGTTAGGTCTACTGGGTTTGGCTGGATTAGCTGGTTTAATTCCTAGAAAGCGTCAAGAGACTGTTTATCGCACTGACACTGAACCTGATGTGGTGACTCGCTCTCGTTCTGATTATCGTTAGTCAAGTTGTTTTAAAAAAAGGGGATAAAATCATGAAGATTTCTAGTTTTTCCAAATTGATAAGCGCCAGTTTAATTGCTGCCAGTTTAGCAATTTTACCTTCAACAGTTTCTGCACAAGCACAAACTGATACGGCTCCTAACACCTATGAACAACCCGTTGGGGATGTGGATGCTGTCAATACTGATAATGACTCTGACTGGGGTTGGTTAGGTCTACTGGGTTTGGCTGGATTAGCTGGTTTAATTCCTAGAAAGCGTCAAGAAACTGTTTATCGCACTGACACTGAACCTGATGTGGTGACTCGCTCTCGTTCTGATTATCGTTAGTCAAGTTGTTTTAAAAAAAGGGGATAAAATCATGAAGATTTCTAGTTTTTCCAAATTGATAAGCGCCAGTGTGATTGCTGCCAGTTTAGCAATTTTACCTTCAACGGTTTCTGCACAAGCACAAACTGATACGGCTCCTAATACCTATGAGCAACCCACTGGAGATGTATATACCACTAATACTGATAATGACTTTGACTGGGGTTGGTTAGGTCTACTCGGTTTAGCTGGATTAGCCGGTTTAGCAGGTCGCAAGCGTCGCGACATAGATACAGTCTATACCGATCGCGTTACTCGTGAGCCTGATGTCGTAACTCGCCGGGGTTCTGATTATCGTTGATAGTCTGTTTAAAGGTTAGTTATTTCTTAAAGCTCAGGCTTCAACGAAGTAAGCCTGAGCACTTCACCAGCGCCTCTTATGAACTACATGGGAGGTGCTTGTTGCTATCTGAGACTCCCGCCCCTAATGAGTGGGGTTCTCGACTGCCCGACTGTAAAGTTTCTTTACACAGCGCTGGTGCGATACTGTGGGCTTCGTAATCGCTCAAACAGTAAGGCGACTTTGTCTAAATCTTTATCTCCAGGCGATCGCTCCACACCGCTAGATAAATCAATTCCACTCGGATGCAGTTCACTCAAAGCCTCTAAGACATTATCCGGAGTCAAACCCCCTGCAAGGAACCAAGGAACGCTAGGACAAAATTGCTTTAAAGTGATCCAATCCAAAGTTTTGCCAGTACCACCTAGTATTTGAGGGTGGTAAGCGTCAAGCAGTAATGTATCCACGCAACTCGTGTAGGTTTCCGCCCGATCTAAACATTCCGATGTCTTCACTCTCAGAGCTTTAAGAATCTCAATCCCAGGTAAACACTGCCGCAGCCGATCGCAAAATTCGGGTGGCTCTAGCCCATGCAACTGAACTGCACTCAATCCCGCTTCAGCAACAATGTGACCAATTTCCTCAACAGTGGCGTCAGCAAATACACCTATTCGATCAACCGATACCAGCAGTTGCTCCACGACTGCTCGAATTTGCTTCGGCGTCACGTAACGAGGAGAGGCTGCCACACAGATAAAGCCCAAAGCTGTGGCTCCTAGTTGCGCGATCGCTTGACCTTGTTCTGGTTTGGTAATACCGCAAATTTTGACTCGCATGTAGATACTTCATTAAACTTTGCTATTTTTTTATTTTTGTGTAGTTTTATATCAAAAAAGAAGGTAAAAGTGTTAATTCTTTAAAACAAATTGTGAATTTTTTACGAAGAGCTTCTTATGATTTTTTTTGTTTGTATCGGTTTATCAACTCAGGAGTCATAGATGTTTATTAACTCTCTTTTATTAGCCGCCGCCCAAGCCACTGTTCCAACAACGCCAGAATGGACCCCGACAATAGGGGTTGTGATGGTTTTGTGTAACCTGTTTGCCTTTGTCATTGGTCGCTTTGCCATTCAACGGAAAGGCACTGGGCCCGATTTACCTGTTTCCAAGCCTGATATTTTGGCAAACTTTGGCATCCCTGAACTTTTGGCAACAGCAAGCTTTGGTCATATTCTTGGTGCTGGTGTGATTTTAGGACTCGCTAACGCAGGTGCCTTTTAGAACTTGCCATTCCTAAGTCATGGGGAAGGGAGTAGGGGTTGTAGGGTGTGGCGTGTAGGGAACCTCTTACCTAAACGCAGGGACTTCTAGGAGGCTCCCATAGCCTCAATCAAGGCGTTTTCGCCGCAGAGATTTCTTGTGTTCATGCCTAAAAGCAAGGGCTTGTCCCCAAGATTCGGGCTAACAACAGGCTAGATTTTTCTTCACCCCTTGCACCCCCCACTCCACACCCGCCCCGACGGGGCTGGCACGAGTTTAACCAATAATCATTCTCTAGGAAGAAGGGAGAATAATTATTTCTCGATAGCTTTCTGATATCTAAACTCGTGTTTAAGTTAGTTCAGACAGGAGAAAACAACTTGATTTATTCGATTTTACTAGCAGTACAGCCAACTGTCCCCGATACACCAGCCTGGGGTACACAGGAGTTGATAATCATGGGGGTTTGTATGGTTCTTGGCATCATCATTGCCAAAATTGGGATTCAGAACAAGGGCAAGGGGCCCTCTCTGCCGCTGTTACAGCCTTTGCTGGGTAGAAACTTCGGTTGGCCTGAACTACTAGCAGCTCTGAGTATCGGTCATGTACTAGGGGTTGGTAGCGTTTTGGGATTGACGAATGTCGGTGCCCTGTAAAAACAATTTTTCCGACGAAAAATAACAGTCTCTATCTTCACGCCCAGAGCGGGGAACAATCAGCTATCCCGACTGGGCGTTTTAAATTCGGTTAAAAATCATCCTTCCTTTATGCTGGTAGTTAGAGGCATTCAAGGATTTTGGATTAGCGGAACCCTCGGCTTTTGAGATTTTGGATTTTGGATCGCCCCCGTCGCTGCTCTTTGTGAAAATTTGAGACCAAATCATCCAAAAACGAAATCTAAAATTGGGGCAAACGTCCAAAGATAGGGGAAAATATCATGCAGGCAAATTGGCGAATCGGCTCTTTATTTGGAATTCCACTGTTTTTAGACCCGTCGTGGTTTTTTATCTTAGCGCTGGTAACATTTATTAATGCAGTGGATTTCCAGCGTAACTTCGCGTGGGTTATGGCCTGGAGTGCTGGGTTGCTGATGGCATTGTTGCTATTTGCCTCAGTCCTGTTTCACGAACTGGGTCACAGTTTAGTGGCACGATCGCAGGGCATTAAGGTGAACTCCATTACCCTGTTTATCTTTGGTGGAGTGGCATCCATTGACCGAGAATCGAAAACACCCGGTCAAGCCTTTCAAGTAGCGATCGCTGGTCCAGCGGTCAGCTTTGCCTTATTTGGTCTATTTTCTCTGCTGGCTCAGTTTCTAGCCAATGATAGCTTAGGGCAGGTCTTAACACTCGACTTAGCGAGAATCAATTTAGTTTTAGGAATTTTTAACTTAATTCCAGGTTTACCCCTAGATGGGGGACAAGTTTTAAAAGCCGCTGTTTGGAAGCTGACGGGCAATCGATTTCAAGGAGTGCGTTGGGCCGCCAAAACGGGGAAAGCCTTGGGAGGAATTGCGATCGCACTGGGGCTATTACTGGCGCTACAAACCGGTGAGTTTATCGGCCCCATGTGGATTGCCTTGATTGGCGGGTTCGTTTTCCGCAATGCCACAGCCTATGACCGATTGACGACACTGCAAGAGACTTTACTACAGCTAACAGCATCAGATACCATGACCCATGAGTTTCGGGTTGTGGATGCCAATCAAACTCTACGTGCCTTTGCCGACGAGTACGTTGTGACAGATATTCGCACCCCCATGCCTTTATTCGCCGCTGCTAATGGACGTTATCGGGGTTTGGTTGCGATTGAGGACTTACAGGTTATAGAACGCAGCCTTTGGGAAATCCAGACGCTGGACAGTATTGTGCGCCCGCTATCAGAAATTGCCACCGTCGAGGAAAAAACCCCCCTGGTAGAAGTGATTAATCGTCTAGAAGTCGATCAGTTAAATCGCTTAACCGTTCTCTCCCCAGCAGGAACAGTTGCGGGTGTGATCGATCGAGGTGACATTGTTCGTGCGATGGCTAAAAAGCTGAATCTACCGATTACAGAGAGCGAAATCAAACGGATTAAATCGGAAGGCAGTTATCCTCCAGGGTTACAGCTCGGTGCGATCGCGCAAAGCACAATGTAATAAGTTAGGAGTTTACCAAATTACTCCCATTCCGGCATAAGACTCTGTAATTAACTAATTCTTCTCTTGCCCCCTGCTCCCCCTGCTCCCCCTGCTTATCTAGGTAAGGGGGTCATCGAAGCAGATTGAGTATGAGAGGGGTGGGATTGAGTACCCCATCAAGAGTTAATTGATAAATTTTCTTAAGCTAAATCATAATAAATTCTTATGAAAAATCTCAAAATGTTTTTTGGGAAAAATATTAACTTTTGTTAAAATCATTTCAGGAAAGGAAACATCCTCTGGGTAAGCGTGGAAGTTGAGCGATGACTTTCACCGTTAGCGGAGTTACCAACCAGACCCTTAATTTGACTCTAGAGTTTAGACCTCATGCCCAAAGAATGCAGACAAGTGGATACCAGACTGCTTTTGGAACGTTATGCCATAGGTGAGAGAACGTTCAATTGGGTCAACTTGCATGAGGTTAACTTAACAGGAGCAATCTTAGAAAGAGCCGATTTATCGGGTGTTAACCTGAGTCTGTCAGTCTTGCAAAATATTAATCTCAGTGAGGTTAAGCTCATTGGTGCAACGTTATGGAGAGCCGATTTAACGGGGGCACATTTAATCCAAGCTAACCTATGTCGGGCAATCCTGATAAGGGCAAATCTGAATAAGGCCGATTTGAGACAAGCCCTGCTGATTGG
>JBFLZA010000194.1:0-13162 GCA_040756535.1 Cyanobacteriota bacterium | reverse complement strand
TCTCACCCATGAAGGGGTTGTTTTTGGGATTATGGACGAATAAGCGACCGGTTTAGAAGCACTGATTAACCTTAATTACGATTGCGGCAACCTCAGTGAAGTTTACCAGCATTCTCTACAAGCCGCAGAACAGGGACGGACAACGAGTCCAAGGACAATGGCTTATATGTTGGCTCATACAGGATCGTGTTTAGCAGATATTGGACGAGACTTAAACCGTGCTGAGGCGTTATTACTAGAAGCGGAATCTCTGGCTGATCGCTTGGGATTGAAAATCATTGACATCCCTTTTGGTATGGGGATTATGCGCCGCTATCAGGGAAAAGTTGCGGAAGCGCGTCAGTTACTAGCGCAGGGATGGCGCATGACTCAGATTGCTCAAGATCACTGGCGAGAATGTGCTTGCTTAACGAACCTCGTTATGCTTGAACTCGAAGCCGGGGAACCTCGCCAAGCTCTAGACTATTGCAGTGAGTTGGTGACAGTAACCGCACAAATGTCTGGAGGAACGGAAGCGCCCCATGCGGCGGCTTTAGATGCAGTGATTCGCTATGCTTTGGGAGAGAAAGAAGCCGCAGAAGCGATCGCGCGATCGTGCTTAACGTTGCAACGGTTAGATTCACCGCGAATGCTCTGTTATATCCAGACGTTTGCCGCAGAAATTGATTTACAACAGCAGCATACTGAACAAGCAATTACCCGTGCTCAAGAAGCCTTACAAGCGGCTCAGATTGTTAATAATCCCAGCGAACTTGCTCTGGCTTGGGCGGTATTTATTCAAGCTGAGATTAGTTTAGGCGATCGTAAAAGTGCAACAAAGCATTGGCAAGACTTTAAGCAAAAAGTTGGGAAGCAAGCTTTAAGTCATCGTGCAAGTACCGCTTTCAAGGGAATTGAGCAACAGCTTCTCTGTAGAACCAAACAACGTTAACAACAATTCATTAGGAACAAACGATGGTGCAAATCTTGTTAGAGAAAAATTACAATCCTCCCCTTAGTCCTAGCCCGATGACTAATGAGCGCTGGATGGAGCTTGTTCAAACTGTCGAGAGCTGTTTGGAAGCGAGAGATGTCCATTGGATTTGCTCTTTTGTCTCATTAGATTGCACTCGTTCCCTTTGCATCTTTGAAGCCAATTATACTGAAGCTGTGCGGACAGCGTATCGGGAAGCTAAAGCATCATTTAATCGGGTGTGGAGAGCACAAATCGGTTCGGGATTGAGTAACGACACCATTGATTGCTTGTCTCCTGTAGTTGCAGAAGTGTCTTATAATCCTCCCGTCACTAAAGAGCAATGGGAACAGGCTCAGCAAATGGCTCAACCTTGCTTTAAAGAGCTACAGATTTGTCAGCTTACTTCTTATCTGGCTGCTACTGGAGAACAGGGTGTGTGTATTTTTTCTGCCCCTAGTGCCGAAGCAGTTCGCAATCTCTATCGGAAGTTGGGTTTAGCGTTTGATTGTGTTTGGCGATCGCGTCTATTTATCCCGTAAGGGAGGGTTTTGTACCAGTGTTATCATTAATCAGCTAAACCCACCCCTACAAAATGTGACCGGATAAAATCAAACGGTATTACGCTTTCATCGATCGCGCAAAGCGTTGGTTTATTGCATCCCAGTTAACAACATTCCACCACTGATTTAAGTAATCTCCACGCCTGTTTTGATACTTCAGATAGTAGGCGTGTTCCCAAACGTCGTTACCCATAATCGGAAAGCTGCCTTCCATCAAGGGGCTATCTTGATTAGCAGTACTGATAACTTGCAACTTGCCATCTTTATTGCGAATCAACCAAGCCCAACCACTGCCAAATCGCTTGGTACCCGCTTCGTTGAATTCCTTCTTAAAGGCATCAAAACTGCCAAATGTATCGGTAATCGCTTTTGCGATCGCACCTTTGGGTTCTCCACCCCCATTGGGACTCATAATCTCCCAGAACATCGTGTGGTTGACATGGCCCCCACCATTGTTGCGTACCGTTGTCCGAATCTCTTCCGGTATACTATTAATGTTCCGCAACAACTCTTGTGCACTCATATTTTTGAGTTGTGGGTACTTGTTGACGGCAGCATTCAAGTTGTTGACATAAGCCGCGTGGTGTTTGTCGTGATGAAACCGCATTGTCGTTTCATCAATGTGCGGTTCTAAAGCATTGTAGGCATAGGGTAGAGGTGGGAGTTGGAAGGGGCCTTCTGCCTGATTCTGCTTCGTCCCTAAGAGCGGTGCTGAAAGTGCTGCAACGGTAGAAGAGAATGTGCCTAAAGCGGTTGCTCCTGTAGCGGCACCCAGTAAAACTAGGAAATTGCGACGATTAAGAGCCATAAACCTAATGAATTTCCGAAAAATTGCTAAGGCTAGTATAAAGGCTGACAGCAATGAATCGCTTCTTGTAGATGTAAAGAAGCGATCGCAGGATTGCTATCAAATTGTCATATTGATGTCATAAAGATTCGGTATGCTTTTAGAGAATAATCATAAGTTGCTTCAGATACCACATCAGGTTTACTCTAATAATGCTCTCTTAGCGGAAGGCGGGAGGGCATTTTTGTCAGACTTGGGCGGGTAGTTTTACCCCAGGAATACTTGGGAAGTAGTCTCATGAGTGAACTTCGTGCTTTAATTTTTGACGTTGATGGTACCTTAGCGGATACAGAGCGGGATGGTCACCGGGTTGCCTTCAACAGAGCTTTTGCTGAAGCAGGACTCGATTGGAGTTGGCCAGTTTTACTGTATGGTGAATTGTTAGCGATCGCAGGGGGTAAAGAGCGCATCCGCTTTTACTTAAAGGAGTACCGGCCTGATTTTGAGCCACCGGACGATTTGGACGGGTTCATTGCCAACCTGCACGCAGCTAAAACCAAGTATTACCAAGAACTCGTAGCCCAAGGTGCAATTCCCTTGCGTCGTGGAGTGAAGCGCTTGTTGGCAGAGGCAAGAGAACAAGGAATGCGGTTAGCAATTGCAACGACAGCCGCCCTCCCCAATGTTACCGCTTTGTTGGAACATACCCTTGGCCCAAATAGCCCGTCTTGGTTTGAGGTGATTGCTGCCGGTGACATCGTGCCTGCCAAAAAGCCAGCCCCAGATATTTATCACTATGTCCTGAATGCGATGAAGTTAGAGGCACGGGACTGTCTAGTGTTCGAGGATTCAAATCATGGTCTATTGGCATCCTCTCAAGTGGGATTGAAGACGGTTGTCACTGTCAACGGTTATACCCGATTTCAAGACTTTTCCGGTGCCCTATTGGTGTTAACTCATTTAGGAGAACCAGACCAACCCTTTACAGTTGTCAATGGTGACGCTGGCAATTGGAGTTACGTAGATATGGCATTAGTGCATCATCTCCATCAAAACCGTCTTTCCCTGCGCTAGTGCATCTCGCCAGAAGTTTTTGACCACTTCTTTGGCAGCTGGGGAGCTGGGGTGCTGGGGTGCGGGGGAGCTGGGGTGCGGGGGAGCTGGGGTGCTGGGGAGATATTTAGCTAGTCAGTTATTTTTGCCCTGCTGCACTAGCAATGTCCTAGAGGTGATAACCGCCAACACGAAACCAACGATAGCCATAGCCATCTAGTTCAATAGTGGGGGAAGGGTCTTCAATCTGCTTGTAAGGATGGTCTCCGAGCAGTTCAGTCAGGCTTTTCCCCTCCTCATCTTTGAGCTCCAGCGTTACGGTACAAGCCTCTTTCCCCAAATTATGCACAGCAATCACCACACCATCGTGCCACTCACAGCGATGAGCAAACACACAAGGATTACCTGTATCTAAGATTTGCCAGGTTCCCCAGCCAAATTCTGGGCATTCTGTACGCATCCGAATAGCTCGCTCCATCCAGTTGAGAAGGGAGTTAACGTCGCGGCGCTGGTTAATCACATTCAAGTGCTTGTAGCCGTATTTTTCTCCAGTGATTACCGGTCGGATGAGTTTTTCAGGTGGTGCGGTTGAAAAGCCTGCGTTTGGCCCACTCGACCACTGCATCGGTGTGCGAACGGCATTGCGCTCCTCTAGGGATAAGTCATCCCCCATGCCAATTTCCTCACCATAACGCAGGACTGGAGTACCAGGTAACGTCAACATCAGGCTGTAGGCAAGGCGAATGCGGCGTTGGTCTCCCTCAACCATTGGGGGGAAGCGGCGGCGAATACCTCGGTTGTAAATCCACATCTTCTCTCTATCCGATGCAAACGCAGCGGCAATCTCGTCCTGTTGGCTATCAGAGAGTTTATCGAGCGACAGTTCATCATGGTTGCGGAGGAAGCTTGCCCATTGACAAATATCAGGAATATCGGGCTGTGCTTTCAATGCTTCAATAATCGGGGCAACTTTTTCTTGGGCGAGGGCAAGAAATAGATGCTGATTGAGAATAAAGTTAAACAGCATTTGCATCTTGTCGCCGTCCCCAAAGTATTCCGGCACATCCTTTAGCGGCACGTTTGCCTCTGCCAGGACAATAGCATCACCACGTCGCCAGGAGAGAAAATTGCGGAGGTCTTTTAGGTAGGCGTGAGGGTCACTAATATCTGCCTGCTCTTTAATGCCTCTCAATTCTATGAGGAACGGAGCCGCATCAATCCGGAAACCCGATACACCCAGTTGCAACCAGAAACCCATGATTTTCTCGATTTCCTCACGCACCTTGGGATTGGCGATATTTAAGTCCGCTTGGTGTTCGTAAAATCGGTGAAAGTAGTAAGCTCCTGCTTGTTCGTTATAAGTCCAAGTACTCTCCTGTACTCCAGGGAAGATTATTCCTTCCTCTGCATCTTCGGGCTTCTCTTCCGACCAGATGTAGAAATCTCGGTACTTTGAATCCTTGTTTTTGCAAGCAGCCTGGAACCAAGGGTGTTCGATAGATGTATGGTTTACAACCAGGTCAATAATAACGCGAATACCGCGATCGTTTGCCTGACGGGTAAATTCAACGAAATCCCCCAACGTACCCAAACGAGAGTCAACGTTGTAGTAATCCATGACATCATACCCGTTATCCCGATTGGGAGTGGGGTAGAAGGGTAGTAGCCAGATGCAGGTAACTCCTAGACCCTTAATATAATCCAAACGTAGAGTCAATCCCTCAAAGTCACCTATACCATCGCCATCGCTGTCCATATAGGTTTCGACATCAAGGCAGTACAAGATAGCGCTTTTGTACCAAAGATCTAGCATCGGGAACACCTAGGTAATCGCACTCATGTTGCCTCTTTCCCAATGCTATGTCCTCTTTCGGGAGGGGGAAAAATCGGTACTAAACACTGGAAGTTGCCTGTCAAGTACCCTGAGTAGGGTACTTTAATCTAAGTATCCGGAATCAGACGCTGCGATTTTGAATCATCCTTTATACCAAAAGTGAGATTCTTGAGAAGACTTCTTGCATAAATAGGACAGCTCGTAGTGATAAGTCGTATAGCAACGTAGCTTCCCTTAACTAACGTAAGAACTGTCTTCTCGCTTGGTATAAAGCTTACAGGCTAGCTGTTTCTATCAGTTTGTCTGTAAATTCGATCATTCAACAGTTCTAGATTTTTTTGAGGTTTACTATTGTGCAAGTCGGATTCATACCTTCACCAGACCAACTTCAACCTGAGGCCACAAGTTCTACATCTCCCGACAAGTCAACGGGGTCAACAACAAAATTCTCTGTTCCGAGAACTAAGGTAGAAGCTTTTACTTGGTTTTGTGTGCAATATCCTAACTTTTTGAAATTTGTATTTCAGTGTCTTTTAACAGCAGTCATATTAGGATTTTGTATGAATCAGCTAGCTCAAGATAAGAATGAAGATAACGCCTTGTACTGGAGTGGGATAACCTCTATGATTGCGTGGTGGATGCCATCTCCTGGCTCTGGCAAAAAATCCCCATCTGAGCAGGATTTTGAGTCTTAGATACTAAGGATCGCGGGAAATTTAAGAAGTATAAAAGAATTACTTCTATTTTCTGTTCCCTGTTTCCTGCTCCTTATTCCCTCGACAAACTGTTAATTTAGCCTAACAAGTATGGTAGACCCTTATTTGTTAATAATACCAAATCTGCTTTTATAGCCCCCCAATACTGCTCGGATAAGCTCTAATTCCTCTTCCCCAGCTCCCCAGCTTCCCCAGCTCCCCAGCTCCCCAGCTCCCAGGTTCGATATCAAACCTCTTTATAGCTTGGAGGTTGTTAGAGTTGATGCTTCACTACATTTAGGTCTTGCTTCGATGTATGTTACTCCTTCTGCAACTCTTTGTGGCTCTGATGGGGCTACTTTCTTGACCAAGAGATTGCTGGAAGTTGAGGAATTATCAAGATTTGGCTGATAAACAACACGTAGCGGTTGATTGGGTTCAACCTGAACTAATATCTTACTACCACTGGCGGATAGAGTAGATTTTTGGCTATCGTCTCTAACAGCTACATCAAGGTTGTAGGTTCCGGGTTGAAGAAAAAATAAACCATAGTGTTCTATCGGTGCGATCGCACGAGTCTCACTATTTGATGGTTTTACAGAAAACCCATCTTTACCATTAGACCCCTTCAAAGAAACTGTCAGTTCACTATCAGCATTAAGGCAGGAAAAGAACTCTACCGGAACTTTGGTTTTTTGCTCTACTGTTGCATCCTTACCCGAATCAAGGTTACTGTCCCTGAAGTTACAAGAGGAAGTGGCTAAACCAAGAGTCATGAGTAGTGCAGTCGTAACAACAATTTTGGGTTTCATGTTTTTCGCCCAAGTAATTGGGGAGAAAGTGCGTTAATAGCGCTAAATCACTGGCTATTTATAGCTTCACTTAACTCCTGAACTTTTCACTTCCTCTAATTGGTTCATACAAACGGGTGATGAGGTTATCGGTAAGGTAAACCAGAAGCGGGCTCCTGCACCGGGATTACTAACTGCTCCAATCTTGCCACCATGAGCATTGATGATTTGCCGACAGATATAAAGTCCTAAGCCAAAACCCAGCGATCGCTTAATCGAAGAACCTCTACGATAAAGATTAAATAAGTTATCACACTCTTCTTGAGTCATTCCCACGCCATCATCCTGAATGCTGCAACAAACCATCGATTCATTCACCTCGGCAAATAGCTTTAGCGTCAGTCCTGGTGGATTGTGATTTAGGGCATTAGAAATCAAATTTTCAAACACTCGCCATATTTGCGTTGCATCAGCATTCACTTCGGGTAAATCTACTGGAATTGAATTGATCAGCGTTACTTTATTTTGGGCTAGCATTGGCTCCAACTCAGCAGCCACCTCTTGAACCATCGCGTACAGTTGCAGGGGTTGGCAGTGAACCACCATGCCTTTGACTTCATTGACTTGGGCTTCTAGGAGGGTGTTGATTAAGTTAAGTTGGCGATCGCCACTTTGAATCATTCGCTCTAAAATCCGTCGAGGAAGCGTAATCATGTCTCCTGACTGTTGCTCTAAGTTCTTCAACACCATTAGCGTTCCTGTCACGGGGTTGCGTAAGTCGTGAGAAACGGCATGGAAGAACACTCGCAGTGCCTCTTCTGCTCGCTTCCGTTCAGTGATATCTTCAATCAAACCTTCGTGGTACAGCAGAATCCCCTGCTCATCCCGTACCTCCCTTGCCTGAATACAAATCCAGATTACAGTAGCGTCCTTACGATAAACCTGTGCTCCAAAATCTGATACCACCCCGTTTTGCTCTAATAACTGCATTAACTCGGTATATCGGTTGGGGTCAACAAAGAGTTGGTGTTGAATATCACTCAGAGATTCGATCAACTCCTCAGATGAATCGAAACCGTAGATTTTGGCTAAGGTTGGATTAACGGTTAGGTAGTTTCCTTGAGGAGAACTCTGGAAAATGCCCTCTAGTGCATTCTCAAAAATACTGCGATATTTCGCCTCAGCTGCCTCTACTCGTTGATAGGCAATTTCCAACTCTCTACGAGTAGAAAATTCAGTTTGTTGCAGACGTTCGTACAAGTAGACTGATAGATCGCAGACTAAACAGACCCAAAAGAGAGGCAAAATTGTTGCTACATGGTCTAGCAAACGCACTGCTGTTGACAGATTTAATGCTGCATTGACTAATAAATAGCAGATGTATGCACTCAGCTGAGATGCGACATGAAGCCGCCACCGTACCGGCATCAGAGTCGCGTGGTTGAGGAATACAATCATCCATAGGGGCTTCATTAGTATACGAAGACCGGATAAGGCTACTGAAGTTTGAGTGACGACCGTTAGCGACCAAGAGAAACCTAGAAATATTGCTTCTGGATAGCGACGACCTAACGGAGTTTTGTATAACCGATAGCACGTAAGTAGACAAGTTGCTACGGCTGCACTGCTCCAAAAAAAGGACGCTTTAAAGGGTTTTTGTTGAGCAAAATCATCAATCGCTGCCCAAAGAAAAAAGATGACCATTGTAAACACAAAGGACATCCCCACCCACAAGGCAATACGCAAGCGGTTGCGAAGGAATTGATCCCGCCATGCCTGATATTCAGAAGCGAAGGGGTTGGTTGCCATCGCTTTTCCAGATGCTGCTATTTTGGGTCCCAACGAGGATAAAGCGCTGGCTAGATAAACTGGCACTCCTGCTAAACCGCGATCCCCCCACGTCCTACCCTCCCGTTTTTGGTTCATAAAGCAACTCCCTCAACCCACCTCTTGTATTTATGCTAGAGGTTGTTTTTGTTCTATTCAGAGTTGCTTCTCTAATTAAATTTTGGATTGCTGATCAATCTGCCTCACCGATGAGCGTAAAAGCTGCCCATTGTTTAGGATTGGGATATTGTTTCATGGTTGTCAGCATGGCTTGACGGAGGGCAAGCGCTTTGTCAGGATTTTGTTGCAAGTTGTGATAAAACTCGGTCATCAAAAAGGCTGTGGAATTATCGTTAACTGCCCACAGCGATACCAGGACACTGGGGACACCAGCAGAAATTAGCGATCGCGACAAACCAACCACACCATCCCCTGTAATGTCTCCACGTCCGGTGTCACAAGCGCTGAGGACAACTAAATCGGCAGAGAGTTTCATGTCGAAGATTTCGCCTGCGGTGAGTAAACCATCAATTCCATCGTTTACCCCCTTACTAAGGGGGGATGCAGGGGGGTTAGGAGCAAGAGCGATCGCACCCGGTACACCGAATCCTTTAAAATCATGAAGTAAGCCATGGGTAGCCAGATGAATGATACGTGCTTGCTGCATTTTCTGCATCACCGTTGCTTTAGTGGCTTGGTTACCTATGAGTGCTTCGGTGTTGAATAATTTAGCAATTTGATTCGCTTCCCTTTCCGCACCGGGGAGAGGGTCTAAGTTTTCAACTAATTCCCCAAATCGAATCTTGGGCATGGTAGGATTGCCCACAACTAGCACATCGTTGGCTGACCTTTGACCGTTGTGTTTCTGCTTGCGGGTTAAGTCCAAAACTTGGATTGCAGGAGCGGTGAGGATGGTATGTTTTTCAATTAAGTATTTGCCTTGCTCGTCTTGCAGTGCTGGGAATGGGACGAGAAATAGGGATTCTTGCGGGATGAAGATGACTCGCTCATTGGGGTCTTTTGGTAGCAAGTCGGCAATGGGTGCGATAAGTATTTTATGGAGTTGTTGTAATTTTTCGGTTGAGTTTTGGGGTTGGGGATTTGTGGGAATTACTTCAAAGATACTGCGACTTCTGACACCGATATCATCACGGCTGGTGGTAACGAGGTCTTGTAAGGATGTATTCAAGGATTTTTTCAAGTCAACTTGCTTAAAGGTAATTTTACCTGTGGGTTTGATGACCCAAATGTAGAGCTTTGATTGTTGCCATTCTTCTTTTTCTTTAACTTTGAACAGGTCATAACCAACTGAATACTGAACAAGGGTAGCGTTTTGTTCAGAGGCAATTTGCTTAATTTCTTGAAGAGTTGGGGGTTTTATATTGGGTTGATTGTTGGGGTTTGATGATAGCTTGGAGTCTAATAACTCCACCAAAGCACGACCGCGACTGCGTTCGGCAATTTCTAGCGCTGCTTCAGTTTTATTTCGGGCGATAAGGGTTTGTTGCAGAAGATGGTAAACACTAGACTGAGTATCATAAAAAGACACTTTATCACTGTCTGTTAATTCTTTTGCTCGTAGAGATTCCCTAACATCAATTGCATCAAGCAGGGTTTCCTCTGCTTCTGCTAGCTTACCACTTTTAAAGAGAGTGAAACCTATATTGTTGAGTGTTGTCCCTTCCCCTGCCTTGTCGCCAATTTGTTTGATAATTGCTAAAGCTTGTTGAAAGTAATCTAAAGCTTTGGCATACTGTCCCAGATTTTGGTACACTGCCCCAATATTGTTAAGCGTAGTACCTTCCCCTGCTTTGTCATTAATTTGTCTGGCAATACCTAAAGCTTGTTGATAATGCTCCAAAGATTTGGGGTACTGTCCCAAATCGTCATAAATACTCCCAATACTGTTGTGCCTCTTACCTTCCCCACTCTTATGACCAATTTGTTTAGCAATATCTAAAGCTTGTTGATAATGTTTTAAAGCTTCGGAGTATTGTCCCAGCTTGTTATAAACAATCCCAATATTGTGGAAAGTTGTCCCTTCCCCTACCTTGTCGCCGATTTGTTTGGTAATCGCTAAAGCTTGTTGATAGTAATTCAAAGCCAGAGGATACTGTCCCAATAGGTTATAAGCATTCCCAATACCCCGGAGACTTATATCTGCTGAAGCTGCATAACCTATTTGTTGAGCAATGGCTAAAGCCTGCTGATAGTACGTTAAGGATTGGAAAAACTGCCCCTGATTCAGATAAAGTTCTGCAAGATTGTTTAAAGCAGAATTTTCTAGTGACTTAATTCCTGTATGTGGATTATCAATTTGTTGGACAATAGCTAAAATTTGCTCATAATAATTTAACGCTTTAACATACTCTCCTTGATTGTTATAGATTACTCCAATCCCATTAAGAATTGTAAGTTCTCCCTCCTGATTGCCAATACTTTTGGTAATAGGTAAAGCTTGTTGAAAGTAATCTAAAGCTTCGGTGTATCGTCCCAACTTGGTGTAAGTTCCGGCAATGGCAGTGATAGCAAAACTCTGCACGAATTCATCTTTGATTTGTTGGGCAATGCCTAAAGCTTGCTGGGAGTAATCTAAGGCTTGAGAATATTGTCCTTGGATGCCGTAAATAAACGCAATCTGAGTCAAAATTACCGCTTCACCTTGGCGATCCCCAATTTCTCTAAAAATAACTAAAATATGCTGGGATGTCTCTAAAGCTTCTCGAAACTGACCTTGTTGATACTGCTGAAGACCTACTTGGTACAGCCGCAACGCCTCCTCTGCGCGTTGTTCTTTTGTCTGTGCCTGTGCCGATGCCGCTTTAATTACCAAAGGGTTGATGCTCATCTGTAACGAACAACTCAACGAGATGAACAAGGTTGCAGTAAAAACGCTAAGACGACGTAGATGACGATTCATAGACAGCTTTCTCTAGCAGTGGGTTAGCGAACTGCTTATATATATCTCCCATCTAGGGGAGGTTATGTAAAAATCTACTCAACTTCTTGAGACACTAACATTCCGAAGCGTGCGATCGCACTCTGCAACTACCCTATATGCGATCGCATCCCTGACTTCTTTGCGTCACCTAAACGTTTTCTCCTCAACTAGCGTACCTTCTGAATCAACCACAAAATAGCGATATTGACGGGGGGCTACCCGCCAAAACTGACGCAGAGTATTCTGATAGCGATCGCCAACTTTGCTTCTCACATTGATTTCAAAATACCCGTGTTCTGGCACCCAAGCAATCCAGTCCACACCATTGGAGTTGTTATACCCTACTGTCCGCCAAAACTTCAGCCGGACTGCTTTCTCTTGCGCTGATGAGATGGGAAAGTTCACCCGCCGCCAAGATGGTTGCCCTGCATTGCGAAGGCCATCACGCGTTGCATCATCAGCAGGCGAGCGATTGTAGTAAAAGCTGTAACGGGCAGCTTCTGTGAGTAATATAAAACGTTCACAGGCATTATAGGGCAGAGAGACAGCCCGACCATCACTGGCGTAGACTTCATAGGGCGACACCCCAACGGGAATAAACCCATTATTCCTCGCCATGATTGCAGCCCCCTCCTCAGGTGTAACCAGTTCTGAGTGCCACCTATATAACTTGAGCAAATCAATAACCTGCTGTTTTTGTGGGCCTGTGAGCTGTTCAAATTCTGGAGTTAGAATAATGCGATCGCCAGATATCTCGGCATAGGGTTGCACATTACCCCAAGGAAATGTTGTAGAGGAGCGCAATTGCTGCAAATAACGGACAAAAGTTGGTTGCACATCCTCTAACGTTGATGGTGTCTCAATACAGCTTGCCCGTGCTTCCCTTGTCGTAGCCAGCATTCCCAAACACGTCACTAAAGTAATTAGTAAAAATTGTATTTTTGTCTTCAACACCATTTCTTTACTTCAACCGTTAATATTAAAAACTTTCGAGCTACAGTTCCGCTAGTGCAGGAAGGCAGAAGAGAGAAAGCTCCAAGGCTCCAAGGCAGAAGGGATATTGCTTGTACAGTAAAATTTTTAGCCTTTTTGAACTGGTGAATTATTTCCGCCTCGCTGTACTAGTTCATCTGAAAGGCTCAAAGCAGCTACTGCGACTAAAAAGAGTCTAGCAAAACTTTTGAATTGTGTTGTTTTGGGTAGCGCAACCATAGTTTAGTTTTTGTATCAGTTGATTCACTCTCTGTCCGCATATATCTCCCAACATGGGGAGCTTATGCAAAAATTTGCTCCAATCATTGAGACACCAGCATTTCTCGTTCCCCCACCGATGCAAGAACTCGCTCAGTTACTGAGGCGATCGCATTGCCAAGGAGTTGACGCAACTGGAGAAGCGACTCAAAAGAGCATCGGCGGAGACGATTGCGCTAGAGAAAGCGAACTACTTTGCTGAACGAGAACTTTGGTCGGATGCCTTGCGGGAACTCTACTCGGTGTCAGAACCTTCGGTGGAATTAAGGGATGTGATCGCGCTTCTTCAAGTTCATAATTTCTGTGCAGAAGATGAGCCAAACAATTCTGCATCTCAATAGGCTAAGCTGTTGTGCATTTAATTTGCAATAACAGCGTCACCTTTGTCTTTAATCTTTCTCTGCCATTTAATAACTAGCTCTCCTTGATTTAACAGTCGCTCTAGCAAAGCCTGTAACTCTTCCACTG